>CAZWGK010000089.1:1092-10211 GCA_964633685.1 uncultured Bdellovibrionales bacterium
AGTGTGCAATCTAAGAACATGCCGCCTTCCTTTGCCCTTAAGTATTCCACCGTCTCTGTTAACAATACCGATTGATGAACTGTCTCCATGCTCTTTGAACTCCCCTGACTCTCTTAGATGTCCACATCTGAGAAAGTATCAGGGTTCTCAAGGAGGGCCTGCTCGGCCTCTGAAAAGACAACTCCCCAAACTCTGGTATTCCAAAGACGAAATCCATAAATTGATGACGTAAAAGTTACCTCTTTTTCTAAAGAGGCGTACTCTCGAAGGTATGACGGCACTAGGATACGGCCGACTTTATCTACCACGCACTCAGAGGCGCGGCTCAGGTAGAAGTTCTCTAATCTCTGAATCTTTGAATTGAATCTGCTCTTCTCTTTTAGCTTCCGCTCAAAATCAGCCCATGCGATTGAATCAAACCCTTCAATACACCTGGCACCCTGCGAGATGAAATTGGTTAGGACCACTCTGTCCGAGCCTCGCTTAAGAAGCACTTGCCGAAATTCAACTGGGAGACTGACCCGCCCACGATCATCAAAGGAGTGGGAAAAATTCCCCCGAAAGGCGGATACAACATTTTCCCGCTCCGCCTTTTGGGGGCCTTCCATAACCTCATGTTTTTGCGTCTCTTTGGGAACCATATAACCCATTTTATTGGAATAATTGGAGTTTTAGTTGGCAACCGTCCCATCTATTCCCATCTTTTCCCACACTATACCAAAAATAAAATTCCTCCAAGAGAAAAAATACATAAAGATGCGAAATAACTACTTATTTTAAGCGAGTTAAACTAGATTGCTAAATACCGCCTTCCCGATGGCCTCCAGAGGGGCTGAGCATGTTTTTAATGCTGTTGGTCAGAGTTAAACCCCTCTAACAGAGGGCAGTGCCTAAGGTAAATAGGCCCATTAAACACAGTAGAGGAACCTATGGATGAGAGATTTTTGCAGCTCTTAAGATGCACGGGGCCCATAAATAGAACACCCTCTCCCACAGATTGAATTCCAGACCCAGTGAACCTAGCTGGCCCTCCGAATACCACTCCGTCAGCAACAGATTGGAGATTCGCAGTATTTGAAAAGTCAGCTTCGCCAAAAAACTGTGCCCCTGAGGAAACAAATTTTAGACCAGAGCCCTCAAATGATACTGGCCCTAGATATCGAACCCCGTCTCCTGTTGATTCCAAATTCGAGCATCCTGCAAAATTAGCCCGACCTCTAAACAAAACTCCGGAGCCTATCTTAATTAATTTGTGGCACTCTCTAAACTCAGCCCCTAAGGTAAACTCTGTACCCGGAGGAATCTCTTTTATGGAGGTCTTTGAAAATATCACTGTTCCGATAAAGGAGACCCCGTCAGGTATCTCTCGCACCCCGCTCCCTCCAAAATCAATTGCTCCGAAAAAACTCACAGAGCTCGGATACCGGTGCAAGCCGACACACCCCGCAAAACCAGCTCTAGCACGGAATTCCACTCCGGAGTCAAAATCACCAAGCCTAATAGAACCATCGAAATATGCATCTTTTGCAAATATGGTATTAGCCCCCACTCCTCTTAGATTAGAGCAATTACGAGCCGAAAATCTCCCTAAAAATTCACTATTAGCGGGAATAGTTGCAAGAGTGACGTCACCGTCAAGTGAGATATCTTTTAAAAATACTGTTGGTGCTGAAATAGCATTCAATATCTTGCCATCTCCAGAGTTAAGTTTAGTTGCTACTACCCTGGTATTGCGACCTATATCGTCTTTTGAAATCGCTACCAACTCTGGAGCGCATTCAAAAATCTCTGAGAAATCTCGCCGAATATCACGACCAGAGACTATCTTTTCTAGTCGCAACTTTCCCTCTGGGCGAATAGATCTAAAGTTTCTATAAATCTCATGCACGAATGAGAGCTCAGATCTGTCCAAGCTCTCTCCGTTATCAATTTTTCCCTCAATTAAAGCTAATTGCCTCAAATCGTCAGCGACCTTCCGAAATCTCTCATAACCGGCCAAATCCTCTGCAAAACTATGAATAGTTCGCCAAGCTTTTGGGTCCCTTTCCCACTGGCACCCTGAGGATAAAACTTCGTCAATAAGTCCGTTATAAAGCCTTAAACAAAATCGAGGCGATTCCTCATTGGATTCCTCGGGAGTAAAAATATAAACATCGCCCTTTAATATTTTTCTAGGCAAATCAGAGGAAGCCCAATCAGATAACCCAGCACTAGTGAGAAAATCCCTAAAAATATTTATGGCTAATGCAGGATGCACATCCGCCTTGGAAAACTTACTCCAGGTGCCTTTATAACCTTCCACTTCGGAAGCTATATGCTGCGGATCTTGAAAATCAGTCATGACGTTGGAACTTTAATCCCATTAGGATTCCTCACCAGTCACACTTTTTGCGAGATTTCTTGGCTGATCTACATCCGTGCCATTATGCACAGCCACATAATAAGCCAACATCTGTAGAGGGATTGTTAGAACCACCGGGGCTAGAAACTCGCCAGCGGAAGGCAATTCAATTATATCTTCTGCCAGAGCTCTTAATTCGGGGTGATTTGGAACATCAGTAATCGCGATGATACGACCACCTCGAGACTCAACCTCTCTCAGATTAGAGATTGTTTTATCAAATAATATATCTGATTTCTGAAGGACTACGACGACTGGCATCTTTTCATCAATCAAAGCGATAGGCCCATGCTTCATCTCACCGGCGGGATACCCTTCAGCGTGAATGTAGGAGAGCTCTTTTAACTTTAAGGCACCTTCGAGTGCTACAGGGTAACATTCTCCGCGACCAATAAAGAGAAAATCGGAGGCAACACTGTATTTGGATGCTATCTCCTCTACTCGCTTCTCGCATGCCATGGACTGCTCAACAAACGCCGGCAGCTCCATCAGATCCTCAGCCAATTGGCGTGCTTTTGTTTCCGTAATTGTTCCGCGTTTCACGCCAAAATCAATTGCTATAAGATAAAGAGCAACAAGTTGAGTAGTGAATGCCTTGGTTGAGCCCACACTAATTTCGGGACCTGCATGAGTAAAGAGAACCCGCGAGACCTTGCGAGTAATAGAAGAACCTAGAACGTTACAAACAGCTACCGTATCACAAGTTTTGCCTGCTAATTCAATTGCAGACAAAGTATCTGCAGTCTCGCCAGATTGGGTCACAGCCAGGGCTAGCGTTTTTTTATCGAGAACTGGATTTCGGTAACGGAACTCAGAAGCATAATCAACATCAAAAGGAATTCGGGCAATCTTCTCAAAAAAGAACTTTCCAACAAGTGCAGCATGCCAAGCAGTGCCACAAGAAACCGCCACTATTCGCTCGTAACTCTTTACCTGCTCGGCTGAAAATTCGAGCTCTTCTAAATTTACATGGCCGCTAGCTCGGTCGATTCGAGTTCTAAATGTGTCAGATAACACTTGAGGCTGCTCATGAATCTCTTTCAGCATATAGTGGCGATAACCACCCTTCTGGGCTGTGATTGGATCCCAGGTTATATACTGCGGAGCTCTATCTATCGGTTTGCCCTCATGTTCAATTTGAATTGAATCAGTTTTTATAGAGGCAATATCCCCGTCATGAAGAATTATAACATCACGAGTGTGCGCCAAAATCGCAGGAATATCACTCGCAACAAAAACCTCACCGGCTTTTCTTCCGACGACAATCGGAGAGAAATTCTTCGCGATCAATAATTCACCAGGATTCTTGGAGTCAAACGCCACAAAGGCGTAGCTACCTTTTAATTCACCACAGGTTGCTCTTACAGCATCAAGCCCCTTCTTGCCTTGCTCCAAATGCTTATTGAGAAGATGCGCAATTATCTCTGTATCTGTTTCAGAGGTAAATTTACTACCAGTTTTGATTAACTCCGCGCGCAATTCTACGTAGTTTTCTACAATTCCGTTGTGAATCAGGCTTACACGACCAGCCGAGTGCGGATGAGCGTTATTCTCTGTGGGTCTGCCGTGCGTTGCCCATCTTGTGTGGCCGATACCAGTGGTGGCAATTAAATCATCGGAGCGCTTTATAAAGTGTTTCTTTAACTCGGAGAGTTTGCCGACAGCTCGGGTGACGGTTACTTTGCCGCTCTCAAAAAGAGCAACACCAGCAGAGTCGTATCCTCTGTATTCTAGTTTCTCTAAGCCAGACAAAATAATTGGAAGAGCATCTTGATGACCGATGTAGCCAACGATTCCACACATAGGGGCAAACCGCTTAAATAAAAAAATGGCGCGCTCTGAGAGATTCGAACTCCCGACCAACTGGTTCGAAGCCAGTTACTCTATCCAGCTGAGCTAAGAGCGCGTTGTTTGACGTCTTCTATACAACAAAAAAGAACAGCCGACGCCGGGTTCATTCTGTAACAAATCGAAAGATTCTTCAAATTCTGGGAAATAGGCATCCCCCTGGTCTCTTCCAGGTACCTTTGTAAGGGCTATCTCATCAATATCAGCCAAAGATGCCCTGTAAATCTCAGCCCCCCCGATTATCCAAGCCTTTCCTGATTGCGAATCGGCTGATTTAGCGGCTTCTATAGCTGCTGCCGGGGAATCCACAATTACAACTCCCTCTGGAGCCTTAAAATCCTTATTCCTGGTAATCACAATGTTAAGCCTACCAGGAAGGGGTCTAGCCACGGCCGGTAATGATTCATAGGTCTTTCTGCCCATAATAACTGGGGAGCCCATGGTCAACTTCTTAAACCGCTTTAAGTCCTCTGGGATATGCCAAGGTAGCTGGCCATCTCGCCCGATTACCCGAGCTTCATTCATGGCAACAATCGCAGCTATCTTCATATTAAACTAAACGGCTATATCAAATTTGATATGAGGATGTGGATCATACTCTTCTAATTTGAAATCCTCATACTTAAACTCAAATATGTTTTTCACTTCAGGATTAATTAATAACTTTGGTAATTTCTTCGGCTCCCTCTTAAGTTGCTCCTTGGCTCCCTCTATATGATTTGAATAAATGTGAGCATCACCAAAAGTGTGAACAAACTCATGAGCTTTGAGACCCGTTACCTGGGCCACCATCATCAAAAACATGGCGTAACTCGCAATATTAAACGGCACGCCGAGCATTACATCTGCCGAGCGTTGATATAACTGTAAGCTTAATCGATTACCTGAAACATAAAACTGGAAAAGCGTGTGACAGGCCTGCGGGGCTTTTTGGGGTTGCTCGGCTGGATTCCAGGCGACAACCACGATTCGACGACTATTCGGATCTGTTTTTAACATATTTATGGCGCGCTCAATCTGATCCACCTTGGTGCCATTCGGCCCTTCGTAACACCGCCATTGTTTTCCATAGATGGGACCGAGCTCTCCAGTCTCATCTGCCCATTCATCCCAAATTCGGACACCGTTATCATTAAGGTACTTAATGTTTGTATCTCCTTTTAGGAACCAGAGGACCTCATGAACAATCGATTTCATGTGAACTTTTTTGGTGGTTACTAATGGGAAACCATCAGCGAGATTGAACCTTAATTGCCTTCCAAAAACTGAATATGTACCCACTCCAGTTCTATCTTTTCGAAACTCAGTATCACCCGGCTTTCCGTTTTCAAGGATATCTTTTATCAGGTCTAGATATTGCTTCACTCAAAGCTCCTATATCGCTCTATTTACAATATTTTTGAACCACATCGCTTGGTTATTTACAAGGTCGTGCGGGTAGTTCAAACTACAGCCCCATGGACACCCCTAGTATCCAAAATAAGAGAAAAAAAAGAAATATAATCCTTCTGGTTGGACTCATATTTCTGACAATTTTTCAGACCTGGTCAGGCACTGGTATTAAAGACGCCCCGAAGCCAGCTCAGATAACGGGCCCCTCCATGGAATTGGCTCTTTTTAATTGGGTGGCTAAAATCCTAGTCGGAAGCAAAAGCTTAATCCAAAATCGAAATAAATCGGTGCCTGAGGCAGGGTCAGAAACAGCCCCAAAAATAGTCGATTGGTTAAAATCCAATGAAACAATCGCCTCATATCTCGAACCCAGCCTAGCCGACAACGAATTAAGCGAGGATGTGTTAATCGGTAAAACTATATTAGCTGGGCATGAAAATTTAAGATCACAGTATGCTGAGCTGAGAGTAAAAGCCGGGCGTAAAACCTCTAGCTCCTCTGTGGATCTCTTAGGAATAGTAGATCAGGTTTACAGCTCAAAAGAGAAACACCCCAAACTAACACCAGAGCTGGTGGATTCATTCAAAGAACCAGTACAGACCCAGATGGGTTGGATAGGGAAAATTCTTTACATCGATGCGTTGCGTCAAACTGCACCCGCTGACGCTGATAAGCTCATCGAAACTACCTACGCCGAGGCTAGAGAAAAAGCGGTTACATTCGGCTTTCTCTTTATTGGGGGCTCACTACTCCTTGGATTAGGATTCCTCTCTTTAATGATTTGGCTGATTAAAATAGCTTTTGCAGATTTCAAATTAGGTGGAATAAAAATAACAATACCCTCAATTCAACTTTTAGAGGTCTTTATTATTTATCTAGCAGCACTCAATTTATTATTTTACTGGAGTGCCTCTTTGGAGATGAGTTTTGAGGCCAAAATAAAAATTACCTCCCTTGGAACTCTGGCGCTGAGTCTGATAGCGATTTATCCGGTCTTAAAAGGTTCAAATTTAAAACAAACCCTTAATTCAATAGGACTCTGGCCATTACCAGGATTCTCTTCCATGCTCTCAGGGCCTATATTTGTGGCGGCGATGTGGCCAGTTTTTACCTTACTTCTTAGCTTTTATCAGAGTATTCTATCGAAATTAAATGTAGATGTGACCAAGGGGCAACATCCTGTAGTGCCTGTGTTCCTAAGCTCTGATTCTGAACAATCGCTCTCTTGGCTCTTTATCTTTGCTGCCGTCGTGGCGCCGATTGTTGAAGAGATAATGTTTAGAGGTGCTCTATACGGTTGGCTACGTGATAACTATGGTAAATTTATCTCAATCGTTCTTTCGTCTTTTATATTTGCCATAATTCACCCCCAAGGAGCACTGGGAATTGTGCCACTCTCTCTTATAGGATGCGGATTAGCTTTCATAAGGGAATGGCGTGGAAGCCTAATTCCTTGCATGCTAGCTCACTCTCTAGTGAACGGCACGGTTCTGACGATAATCTTTCAGCTCAGATAAACTAGTAGCTAATTACAGTTCCGTTTAGTCGCCCGCACAACTTAGCGAAAGCTGCGTCTTTCTCCGAAGACACTCCCTTAACAAAAGCTGAGTATGAAGTGACGCCTGTCTGTAAATCTTGTGTTACATTACCGTCGGTAGCAACAAATCTAAATTTGGTAAAGTATTTAAGAACTTTATCTCCTACACCAAAATTCCATGAATGATCCTCACTGAACAAGCCTAGGTCACAAGTTTTGCCAGCTGCTCTAAACTCAACTGTTAAAGGAAGTCCGGATGGATTGCTGAGATTAAGAGTCAATCTATCTCTAGGTTTTACCTGATTGAGGGTGCTTTGATTTAAATCATACTGATCGAAGATGTTAAGAGAAAATGAATCATCCCCACCATCACCGCTACCAACAGGTCCGTAAACTAACGACTTAAATAGGTTTACGCGCCCTTTAGTCGCCACCATACCAACGAGATTGCTCTTATAATCGGTATTATTGAGGATTGCATCCTTTATCTGAAGAGCAGAAAACTGAGGACTCGCCCCTAAGATGACAGCAGCCATCCCAGCTACATGTGGAGTCGCCATCGAGGTTCCAGACAAAGTTGCATACTGACCGTACTTGTAAGTGCTGTAGATTCCTACTCCTGGGGCAGCCACATCTACTGTGGTCGCACCATAGTTAGAAAAATATGCTAGTGCATCTCCGGAGTCGGTAGCAGCAACTGAAACAATGTTGGGCAGATTGTATCCTGCAGGATACATCGGAGCGTAATCGGCATTGTAGCCACTATTTCCTGCTGCAGCTACAAAGAGCATGCCTGAAGCGCCAGCAGCTTGAATAGCATCGTACATAACTTGCGAGAATCCACCACCACCCCAAGAGTTATTGGTGATTGGAAATCCCATCATAGTTGCATAATTAATCGCCCTGACTGCATTAGATAGGTAGCCAGAGCCGTTTGCACCCAAAAATTTAAGACCCGCCATTTTTACATTCCAGGCGACACCTGCAACTCCTAATCCGTTATTGCCCTTTCCACCGATAGTGCCAGCACAGTGAGTGCCGTGACCATTATCGTCAGTTGGGTCACCGTCGTTGTTATGAAAATCGTATCCGTGAACATCATCGATAAAACCGTTGCCGTCATCATCAACGCCGTTGGCAGCGACCTCCCCTGGATTAGTCCAAAGATTATCGGATAAATCTGGATGCGAAAGGTCTACTCCAGTATCGACGATGCCAACAACAACATTACTTGCACTAGTATTGATATCCCACGCTTCAGGAGCGCTAATCTTAGTCATTCCATACAAAGATGAATAACTAGTATCGTTAGGCACTGCTGCAACAGAGACCTCAAAGTCTGGGCTAGTGGCTAATACCACTCCTGGAAATTCATTTTTCAACTGATCACAAACGGAAGCCATCATAGAGGCATCAGCGCTTGCCATATCTTCACCCATGGAGGCAGCTGAATACAGATCTAGAACTCCGATATCCACCAGGGCTTTTTTACCAGCTTTTAATGAACGAAATTTAAAAGGCTTAGAACCGTTAGCCGCAGCAATACGATTAACCTTCACAAGGCACCTGGCTGCACTGGCTTTTTTCGGGGAAGCCTCCGAGATACTCGGAAGTATTGACGCTGTGAGAGCAGCTACAACTAAAAGACGAGGCGAAAAACCTTTCGAAAACAACATGATCACCTTCTCCTTAAAACCGCTGTTAAGGGAATCACCCTTCTAAAACCCTTCACAGTTAAGATGAGAGAGTCGTCATTTTTTCACCGTTTTTTTAGCCCCAAAGGCTTTAAATAGAAGGTTGTCTCTAAAAATAAGAAAAATCTTTAGTCAGCTCTCATATATTCAACCCTGTAGTTTAAGTCACTCTGGTATCTAGCCGATTCTATTAAATATACAGATACTAAGGGACGGATAAGAGTGGCTCAGTAGTTTCAGCAATCGC
>CAZWGK010000090.1:0-5230 GCA_964633685.1 uncultured Bdellovibrionales bacterium
GAGGTCTCTGAGGCGGAGCTTATCTTCTTTTACCAAATCAAACAGTGAAACGATGTACTTCATGGCTAGGGGTTGGCTTAGGAGCTGCTCTTCAGCCACCATCGTTCCAGCCTCTATTCTCTTCGCAATCTCTACCTCACCCTCACGAGTAAGAAGACTTACGCTACCCATCTCGCGAAGATACATTCTTACTGGATCAGCGCTCTTACCTAAGGCAGACTCATCCAAAATAGGCTCAGGAGTTGGAGCTTCACCATCTGACTCCTCTGCCTCAAACTGCTCGTTACCATCATCAACTATATCAATGTCTAGATCGTCAAAAGTGGAGATTACCTCCTCCAGTTGATCTGCAGAGGCGATATCAGAGGGGAGATTCTCGTTAAGATCCTCAAGGGTTAAAAACCCCTTCTCTCGACCTAAGTTTATTAACCGATTAACTTCCTTAACTCGTTGATCTTTACCAGAGGCTGCACCCTTGGTCTTTTCATTATCGTCCTTGATAACAGCTGTGGCCCCGCGGTTGATGGGGATTTCATCAACTGGCTTGGTGTTGATTCTCTCCATCACCTCCTGTTTGCTCGGACGCCCACGCTTGCGAGCAGTCATGACTGGGGCAGCTTTCGCGGCCTTCCCCTTAGCAACCCTTTCCGATCGTGCGGCTCTCGCACTTTCTAATTTTTTTGCTTTTGCCTTTACAGAACTTTTGTTTTTGCCCTTCACAGAGTCAGATTCCTCAATCAAAATTTATTCCTACTCCCTAAAAATTACAGGCAGCTTCAGAGAAACCACCACCTCTAATTTCCGCGCGGAGTCCCATAGATGTTATTAAAAGCTGAGAGAAGATGATGTCATAGACTGAGATCTAACGCCACACCACGGGGATATTTTTTATCGAAGATTTACCCCTAATTCCTTGAGACGCCTCGATAAAACGAGCTTTTCTTGGGCGAGCTTGACTTTTTGCTCTTCTGTCAAGCTTGTCAAGAGTTCGGCCTCCACCTGGCTAACCCTCGATTTTAATTGACTTTTTTCGTAATCAGCGATGCACTCACGATATGCCTTCTGAGGGCTAGACCTTGGATCCTCTTTTAATTTATAGGCCACCCGCCATAAATCTACCCAATCCTCTCCCAACGTCTGTAAAAACCCTTTCAAAAGAGCCTTCTTCTCCGAATCTGCCTTATCCCCACCTAAAATCGCGGCTACGCCCGCCAAGAATCGAACTGTCAGGCCGTGGGCCTGGGCGCAAACAATTGGGTTTCTAATGGAATCATCAATTAGACTCTGATCGGCTATGGCTGCTCTCAGCAACTCTTGGTCAGTTTTAGGAAGATTCCCTACCGGCACCCGATGACCAGCCTCTCCTTCGGAAATGGAGGCCACTTGGGAATTCATAGGTGAAAGCTCTCGTCCGATCTCTTTGATTCCTTTACCAACCAATGCCACTAATTCCTCGGCTCTGATTTTTAACTTCATGGCCGCCAAATCAGTTAAGGCTGCTTTCTCAATTTGGTTTTGAATTCTGGAGAGATGTTTTTGTAACTCAGAGGCTATCTTTCCCTTAGCCGCTGCGCCTAGAACTCCATCGCCAGCATAAAGATCAATTAGAGAATCGAGATAAACCTCGAATAGCGGGACTTTCTTCATCTCAGACAATACCTGCGGTGTTTTTAGCTCATGCTTAGCCGCAAAAGTATCAGGGTCATCTTCAGCATCCAAAAATGTAGCAAACACATCAAGCCCACTATTTACAGTAATAGGATACATTTTAGCGGCTGCAGCTCTACCGGCATCATCGCCATCAAATAAAACTATTAATCTTTTGGAGAGATTTGATACCCTTTTTATATGCTCTTCAGTTGCGGCCGTGCCACAAGTGGCAACTACATTATGCACACCAACTCGCCATAGCCCGATTACATCAACGTATCCCTCAACTAGATAAACTGTCCCCGACTCTCTAATCGCTTTGCTCGCCTGCGGAAGAGCAAAAAGAGTCTTTGATTTTTTGTAGACTTCAGTTTCAGGTGAGTTTAGATATTTAGGTGATTTCTTTTCGCGCTCAGCATCAAACAATCCTGGTAGTATTCTTCCACCGAATCCAGCAATTCGTTTGCCATCTATAAAAATTGGAAATATTACTCGGCCCCAGAATCTGTCGATTATGCGGCCCTGTTGATTTCGCTGAACCAACCCCGCCTTGATCATAGACTCCTCGTCTATTTTACGCCCTCGCAGATACTCTACTAATCCGCCTTTATCTGGGGCGTATCCCACGCCAAAGGCTTCGCAACACTGCTCATCAAGATTTCTCTCGACTAAGTATTTATGGAGTAATTCAGGTCCTTTTCTGAGCTGCTCAAGGAAATAGTTCTGCGCTAAATGATTAATCTTGTAGAGTAACTCACTCTCCCCTGGAGCTCTCGCCCCTTGACGAGATCCCTGTTCGTATACGACCTCAACCCCGAATCGTGCGGCTAGTTCCTCTACTGCCTCTGGGAATGAGAGGCCACGAGTCTGCATCACATAACTAATGACATTTCCGCCAGCTCCACAACCGAAACAGTGATATCCCTCACCACCATCTCGCACCATAAACGAAGGCGACTTTTCGGAATGGAACGGGCACAGGCCTACGTAGTTGGCACCCTGACGTCGCAAGGAGACCGATTCGCCAATTATTTCGACCAAATTGGCGCGCTCTTTTACCTTGCTAATCGTCTCCTGCGATATCACTTCCTAAGCTCTTTCAATCATCATTGCCACACCTTGGCCACCACCTACGCATAAGGTAGCAACTCCGTATCTCTTTTGAGTACGATTTAGAGCATGCACCAACGTTACCAACACTCTCGCTCCGCTGGCCCCAATCGGATGACCTAATGCAATTGCTCCCCCTGAAATATTCACCTTGGTGGAATCCAATTCAAGGGCACGACTTACAGCTAAAGCCTGGGCAGCAAAAGCCTCGTTAGCTTCGAAAAGATCAACTTGGCCAACTTTTATTCCGGTTTTCGCACATAAATTTTGAACTGCCCCAACAGGCCCCATGCCCATAAATTCAGGTTCAAGCGCAGCGCTACTCCAACCTACAACTCTGGCAAGTGGTTTAAGACCGTGCTCTTTGACAGTGTCACCACTGGCCACAATACAAATGGCAGCGCCATCATTAATACCCGAGGCATTGCCTGCAGTAACAGACCCGTCTGGCTTAAAGGCTGGCTTTAGTCCTGCCAAGGATTCTAATGTAGTGTCAGCTCGACCATGCTCGTCGACACTAAATTCCCCGACCTGCTTTCCTCTCTTCATCAGAGCAAACGGAGATATTTCATCTTTAAATATACCTGCAGAAATCGCAGCTGCGGCACGCCTCTGGCTCTCCAAAGCGAAGGCATCTTGATCCTGTCTGGATATGTTGTATTTGGCGGCTAAATTTTCGGCTGTGATGCCCATGTGACAGGAGTGAAACACATCAGTTAACCCATCCTGTAAAATAAGATCTCTCAGTTCAGAGTGTCCTAACTTAGCACCCCATCTAGATCCCATGGAAATAAATCCGGCCTGAGACATACTCTCAGTGCCACCAGCCGCAACAATCTTGGCATCACCTAAGGCAATGCTCTGACACCCCAGCATGACTGATTTAAGACCCGATCCACAGACTTTATTTACGCCAAACGATGGCACAGATACTGGAAGCCCTGATTTAAGGCATACTTGCCTTGCTATATTCATGCCCTGGCCCGCGCCTAGAACATTGCCAATAATTACCTCATCTACCTTACCTTTTATCGCCTCGGCTTTTCCGGTTGATTCTAACGCTCCCTTCAGAGCAACAACCCCAAGCTCAGTTGGGCTCGCCTCTACTAGCGATCCCCCAAATTTTCCAATTGCTGTTCTTTTAGCTGCGACGATAAAAATCTCTTTCATAGACTAAACCTCTACCTCATCTTTGTAATCAACGAATATCTCGGTAATCTCATATTCTCGCTTGCCACCAGGGAGCTGCATCGTAACAACATCTCCGACTGACTTACCGATAAGACTCTTCCCTATTGGTGACTCAAACGAGACTAAACCCTTCTGAACATTAGACTCATCTGCTCCGACTAACATGAAAACTTTCTGCTCGTCGGTATTTACATCAAGAATTCTAACCGATACTCCAAACATGACTTTTTTAGGGTCACTTATCTGAGCTGGATTTATAATCTGGGCATGAGCTAGTTTTGCTTCGATATCTCTTATCTTAGCTTCAACCATTCCAGACTTTTCTTTAGCCGCGTCATAATCAGCGTTTTCGCTGATATCCCCTAATTCTCTGGCGACCTCTATGGCGTGAGCTAATTCAGGGCGAGATGATTTGAGCTTTTGTAGCTCATCTCTTAAGGCGGCGTAGCTCCGCGGTGTCATCGGTACTTTCATAATTTTCCTTAAAATTTACCTAGCCCTCTATCAGGCTGCATTCTGATAATCCGGCTTTAAGCTCGCCAAGTAGTCCTGGATCGCCTTCACTCCGAAACGGTTAGTATGCTTCATAATCTCCATAGCTTCAACAGCGGCCATAGCTGCGGCCATAGTTGTAAAACTTGGAACTTTGAGGTCATGCGCGGTGAGCCTTATAGACTTAGAGTCCAAAAATGTGCCCATTCGCTCTGGTGTGTTCACAACCATCGTAATTTGTCCGGCCTTGAGTAGATCTACAACATGAGGAGACCCCTCTCTGACTTTATTAACTACCTTGCAAGGAACTTCTTTGTTGTTAAGGAATTCAGCAGTTCCCTTGGTGGCAATCAATTCGTAGCCCATCCTGATAAGTTTGGGAGCTAAAATTAGAGCATCAGCTTTATCGTCATCTTTTAGGCTTAAAAATACCTGACCACCTCTCGGCAAGAAGGTACTAGCTGCGCACTGAGATCTAAAAAATGCGCCTTGGAAGGTGGCATCAATTCCCATCACCTCACCAGTCGACTTCATCTCAGGGCCCAAAAGTCTATCCACTCCCTCAAACTTATGGAATGGAAACACGACAGCTTTTACTGCAGTGTACGGCAGCTCCGCTGGAACCTGAATTCCCAAATCCATTAGCTTACGACCAGTCATCAACTTAGCCGCCACCTTAGCCCAAGGAACTCCACAAGCTTTGCTTATATAAGGAACAGTTCTTGAGGCCCGAGGATTAACCTCTAATACATATATCTTATGATCACTCGTTACGGCGAACTGGATA
>CAZWGK010000090.1:5240-6896 GCA_964633685.1 uncultured Bdellovibrionales bacterium
CGCTTTAGCTCCTCTTGAATATCAGACAGCAAGGTAGGCGGCGGTGTAGCACAGGAGCTATCTCCCGAGTGAATACCCGCTCTTTCAATGTGCTCCATAATGCCAGCTATCATCACCTCTTTGCCATCCGACACAGCATCCACATCAACTTCTACAGCGTTGTTAAGATACCTATCTAAAAGCACTGGTCTTGAGTTTGAAACATCTACCCCTTGAGTAAAGTACTCCCGCAACTCATCCTCTTTATGGATGATTCTCATGGCTCTACCACCCAAAACGAATGATGGTCTAATAACCAACGGATACCCTATTCCCTTAGCCTTCTGAATAGCAGATTCAACCGAAGATGCCGTTGCATTCTCAGGCTGGCGGAGAGCTAGTTTCTCAATGAGCCGAGTAAACAACTCTCTGTCCTCAGCTATCTCGATTGATTGAACCGAAGTTCCGATAATCGGTACACCTCTCTCTTCGAGCTCAGCAGCCAACTTCAGTGGTGTTTGACCGCCAAATTGTACGATGACTCCATCCGGTCTCTCTCTATCAACAATCGAGAGCACACTCTCTAAGGTAAGAGGTTCAAAATATAGACGATCACTGATGTCATAATCGGTTGATACTGTCTCGGGATTGCAATTTACCATGATGGCTTCATACCCCTCTTCCTTCAGTGCGAAAACAGCGTGAACACAACAGTAGTCAAACTCAATGCCCTGGCCGATACGGTTCGGACCTGAGCCCAAAATCATCACCTTCTTTCGATCCGTGGGCAGAGACTCACTCTCTTGATCGTAACAGGAATACAGATAAGGTGTATCTGCTTTAAACTCCGCGGCACAGGTATCGACAGTTTTATAGACTGGAATAATTGAGTGTCTCTTTCGTGCGGCCAAGACATCATCAAATTTAACACCAGCTAATTTTGCGATTCGAGCATCTGAGAACCCCTGAACCTTTAAATATCGGAGCTCCTCTGAATTTTGTAGCACATCTGCCGTTACCGATTGCTCAAGCTCAATTATGGAACGGACTTCCTCAAGGAACCATCGATCAATAGCTGTAGCCGAATAAAGTTCCTCTACAGTTGCACCAGCTCTAAACGCCTCACCAACTATCCAGAGCCTTTCGGGAGTCGCTTTTTTTGCCTTCTCCACCATACCAGCTCTGTCTAATCCCTCTACTAACTTGGCTCTATCAAAACCGGCCGAATCCAACTCTAGTGAGTTCATCGCTTTTTGAAGTGCTTCAGAGAAATTACGGCCAAAAGCCATCACTTCTCCGACTGACTTCATCTGAGTTCCGAGGGCATTATCAGCGCCTGGAAATTTTTCAAAATTAAAGCGAGGAATCTTTACCACGACATAATCTATCGAAGGCTCAAAACAGGAAGGCGTCTCTTTGGTGATATCATTTCTGATTTCATCCAAGGTGTATCCAACGGCCAGCTTCGCGGCAATTCTTGCAATCGGAAATCCAGTAGCTTTAGAAGCCAAAGCAGAGCTTCTTGATACTCTTGGATTCATCTCAATAACGATGATTCGGCCATCTTTCGGGTTAAGTGCTAGTTGCACGTTAGAACCACCCGATTCAATCCCGATTTTCCTCATAATCTTCAAAGAGGCATCTCTTAGTAACTGATACTCTTTATCAGTAAGAGTC
>CAZWGK010000090.1:6906-10064 GCA_964633685.1 uncultured Bdellovibrionales bacterium
TGAATTGGAGCAACTGTTATAGAGTCTCCAGTATGAACACCCATCGGATCGAAGTTTTCTATGTGACACACAATCACCACATTGTCTCGGGTATCGCGCATCACTTCAAGCTCGACCTCCTTCCAACCCAAGAGAGATTCTTCAATCAAAATCTCACTATTTGGGCTAGCTGTTAGTGCCGTAACTACTCGGGCTTCAAACTCACCTTCTGTTCGCACAATTCCACCACCACTTCCACCCAAGGTTCGAGATGGGCGAATTACGCAAGGGAAACCGATTTTTTTAGAGACTTCTCGAGCCTCAGCAAGAGTATGCGCAATTCCACTTTTGGCAGACTCAAGTCCAATCTCATCCATCGCTTTGCGGAAAAGATCTCTATCTTCTGCCGTTTTGATTGATTTCACGTTGGCGCCTATTAACTTGCAGCCGTATTTTGCGAAAACACCTCGCTCTTCAAGATCCAGTGCCAAGTTTAGAGCAGTTTGACCTCCCATTGTTGTAATCACCGCGTCGGGACGCTCTTTGGCGATAATCTCCTCAACAAACTCAGGAGTGAGCGGCTCAATATAAGTCCTATCAGCAAACTCTGGGTCGGTCATGATTGTGGCAGGATTTGAGTTTACAAGTATTACTCGGTATCCCTCCTCTTTTAGGGCCTTAATGGCTTGAGTGCCGGAGTAATCAAACTCACATGCCTGACCAATTACAATCGGACCTGATCCAATCAACAAGATACTCTTAATGTCATTTCTTCTAGGCATGTGTCACCAAGTCATAAAAACGTTTAAATAAATACTCTGCATCGTGCGGTCCGGGAGATGATTCAGGATGATACTGGACCGAAAATGCCTTCAGCTTTGGCAAATCTAAACCTTCTACTGTCCGATCATTTAGATTGATATGACTAACTCCAGCTTCTCGCGGCAACGTTCGAGGATCCACAGCATACCCGTGATTCTGTACTGATATTTCAATATTACTGGTCAAATCGTTTCTAACTGGATGATTTCCACCCCGATGCCCGAAGCCTAGTTTATAGGTTTTACCGCCCAGCGCTTGTCCCATTAACTGATGCCCCAAGCAGATGCCAAACATCGGCACCTTGCCCAAGAGATCCTTCGTTGTTTTTACCAAGCCCTGCAATTTGGCAGGGTCGCCTGGTCCGTTAGACAAAAACACCCCTTTAGGATTTAGTGCCATTATCTGCTCAGCTGAATAACTAGAGGGCACTACCGTAACTCTAAATCCTACTCCCGTAAGAAGCCTTAAAATATTAAATTTAATACCACAATCTACAGCCACCACATGTGGACGCCCCTGCAAAACAGTATCAATAACTCGGGGATATGAATTTGATTTACCATTCCATGGTAGCTCAGCCCATGAGTAAGGCTCCTTGCAACTTACCTGTGCCACATAATCAATCGCCTCATAATTCTTGGCAGATGCTATTTTATGGAGAGCGGTAACATCCGCTTTATTGCCACAGGCTATTACTCCAACTTGTGAGCCGTTATCGCGCAGTTTCCGAACCAAAGCCCGAGTATCTATGCCAGCGATACCCATTTTATTCTCGCGCTGAAGATACTCATCCAGTGACATCTCGGCTCTATAATTTGAATGAAGTTTCGATAATTCCCTAACAATCAAACCCTCAGCATGCATCTTTGAGCTTTCAATATCCTGTGAATTGCAGCCGACATTTCCGATATGAGGATTTGTGAATGTCATAATCTGACCAGCATAACTTGGGTCAGTTAATATTTCCTGATACCCCAACATTGAGGTGTTAAAAACAACCTCACCCCAGATCGGATCTTTTACAACTCTTAGAGCTCCAAAGCCGTATCCCTCAAAATATGTTCCATCGGCTAGGACTAAAAGGGCTTTCTCCCTCTTCGGCATCTTTATCGACACAACTCACCTCCGTTAACTTTCCTATCGCCATCAACCCAAACATCTCGAGCAAATCCTTTTAAGGTCTGTCCAATAAATGGAGAATTAAGGCTCTTTGAAACTATCTTTGTTGGCTCTAATTCCCACGACTTATCGGGATTAATTATGGCGACATCTGCTGCTGCCCCAACAGACAGGGTTCCACCCTTGAGACCAAACGCCTTAGCTGGACCTGCGGACAACAGTTCGATTGCTCGCACTCTAGAAATGGTTCCATCGCGCACGAAATCCAGAGATAGAGGAAGATTGGTCTGTAGACCTAAAATACCCATAGCAGCTTTGGTAAACTCAACCTGTTTACTATCCGCATCATGTGGCGCGTGATCACTGGCGATAGCATCAATGGTCCCATCCTGAATACCTTTTATTAATCCATCAACATCTTCTCGGCATCGAAGTGGCGGATTCATCTTAGCATTGGTGTTGTATTCACCCACTGAATCCTCGGTTAAATGCAGATGGTGTGGGGTAACCTCACATGTGATCTTGATCCCATCACGCTTGGCTCTCCGAATCAGCTCAACACCTCGCGCTGTCGATACGTGACATATGTGCACTCTGGCGCCGGTAAATCGAGCCAATTCGATATCTCGGGCAATCATGACATCTTCAGCTACTCCAGGAATACCTGGAATTCCGAGTTTAAGAGCTAATGGCCCTTCATTCATGGCTCCACCGCGACAGAGACATTTATCTTCCTCATGACACGATATAACTCGGCCCAACATGTTCGACCACTCCAGGGCTCTGCGCATCATTCCAGAATCATAGACAGGCTCGCCATCATCAGAAAATGCAACACACCCTGCATTAGCCAACTCGGTTAGCGGGGCCATCTCTTTGCCGTGAGAGCTCTTGGATACAGCTCCGATAGGCAAAACCTTACATAAATTGGCTGATTTCGCTCGCTCTAGGATATACAGGGTTGTAAAAGAGGAATCGTTAACCGGATTTGTATTCGGCATACAACACACCGAAGTATATCCACCTAATACTGCTGCTCTAGCTCCAGTCAGAATTGTTTCTTTCTTTTCAAATCCAGGCTCTCTAAAGTGAACGTGCAGGTCAATCAAACCTGGAGTGACCCACATTCCAGAAGCATTTATTACCTCATCAACTTTCTCTTGCTTTACAGAGCCAGCCCCACTAACAGCTTCTATAATATTGTCTTTAATAACAACGTCTGCGGCACCATCTATCTT
>CAZWGK010000091.1:0-5273 GCA_964633685.1 uncultured Bdellovibrionales bacterium
CAAATCTCACTGACAAGAGAGAGGGGAGCGATCAGCTAGCCTCACCACTTGGATATTTGGCGAAAGAGGTTTTAGATAGGGTAGATTATCTACAACGCGATACATTTTCTGACCCATTTATAAAGGAATCCCAAAAACTTAAAATTCGTCAAGCTTGCCAGAATCTGCTTTCGGTACTTAGCTTTAATAGAGACCGAGGGCTTATAGTGTGTAAAGAAGAGCACCTCGATGTTATTAGAGAATTTAATATGTGGCGTGCGTTTGCTTTTCAGGTATTGCCTTTTAACAGATCGACCCAAGTTGTTAACGCATTTATTCGGCGTGAGGCTGATAGATCCTTTGCTCATTTAACCGAACAGCAAAGAAATATATTTTTGAGAGAAGCCACGACTTACAGTGATGAGCAGTTCTTGGCGAAGTTTCTTCCTCATGCCCGTGCTATCCTCAAGAGCGGCAATTTTGAGGATAATTTTGCCGTGCTCAATATTATCAAAGCAGATATGTTAACTCCTCGCGGAGTGCAGGAGTTAAGAGTTCATCCTACCTTACATTTAATAAGAGAGGTTTGTGGTAAGAGATTTTGCGGAGAGCATAATCCTTTGGTAGTTCGCAGACCGAAACCAGCTTCAGCTGTTACTTTCAATGTAGAAAGCGAGAATGGATATATAGAGGCCCGTAGTGTTCAACCATTAGCTCTGCCTGAGGAGTTAGAGGAAATGACTCATGGCCATTTAAAGCCAGGTCGAATTCCCCACGGGTGCGATTCTTCGGAAGTAATGATTGTCTGTGAACGAGGTTTTGATAACGAAAATGACTTGGTGAGAGCCCAGCATCAGATAGAAAGGGCCCTAATTGAGAAAAGGTTGATCCAGCCTCAAGCTAGCACAGTTGCCAGACTCGATGCTTTAAAGTGCGATAACCTGCGTTAATTATTGATAATTTAATTGACTCATTTGCTTCATATACTACAATAACAATAGCAGAACTGCTTTTTCTCATTGTTATACTGGTAGACGTGCATTTATCGATCCCTTTGGGCTTCTATTATGTGTGCTTGTCTTTGCCAGTAGTGGTCCCAAGGGATCGGAGAAATATTAAGGTTTTACTCTAATAAATCATCTCTCTTTCTGTTTCCAAAAAGATCCAAGCTCAACGGCCTTGATGGCAAAAATCGCCACCATTTGGTGGCGGTCGTATTGCTATGAAGGCTGTTGAGGCGAGGGGCCTTAATGGAACACAAAACCGCAAGGAGGATGATTTGTTCAGACTCGAATTGAACGGAAAGACTTTGCAGGCCGCGCCTGTCAAAGTCTTCAACGATCCACACATACTGCGTCCCGACTTGAAAAAGTCGTTCAGTGCCAAAAAAATCGCTTTCATGGCGATTGATCTTGATGAAACCCTTGTCGTCTACGGCGACAAGGCGCAAGAAGGGACCTACTTCTGTGCTCTTCTTCACTGCTTCGTTGGGCCTAGCAGCCTGACTGAATCAGAGAAAGAAAAGTTCTCGCTCGAGCTTTGGGCCCTGGTCGAAGAGATTCACCACTTCGGGCAGTACCATCGGCTTGCTCCTGAGACCTATAGCCTGCTTGCAGGTAGGGGGCTCATGGGGAAAGTGCTTGATCACAAGCAGATGGACTCGCTCATCAACCCCGTGCGAACAGAGTTGGTGGTGCCGAGCTTGCTCAAGAAGGGCTTCCTGCGTAGAGCGGACGGTGCAAATCGTTTGCTCTGTGCTCTTCTCTTGGAAGGAATCGTTGGGCGAATCCTCACGATGACTCCCCGAGAGCCAGCACTGAAGTACGTGGATCATCTCATCGACAGCGACGTAGGTAAGCCCTGCTTCCATGGAACTGGGGCCACCTTCGGTGATGCAGTCGAAAAGAAGAAGCCCGAGCTTTTCGCTCTGGAGTTCTGGTGTGCGCAAAACGGTGCTCGAAAGGAAAACACGGCGGTAATCGATGATACGTTCGCGTTCATCGAGAACTGTCTGCATGGTGGTGTTGGAGCGGCTATTTGGAGGATGACCCCCAAAGCCGAGACAAATGCTGCTCTGCAGGCCCGTGCGAAAGCACTCCAGCAACAGTACGGTGATCGTCTCGTGATCATCCGTACTCTCGACGAGCTCACCGTCAAGGCCTGAGCTCTTCAAGAGGTTCAAGAGTCCGAGATAGACTAAACCCCTATCTCGGACTCCTACCCCTTTTTTAAATTCTCCGATCCCAATCCCAAATCCGAAAAATTAGGAACAGTAATTGCTTTCATTAGAAATTATAGGTGGCATTTTGCACCGTTTAATTTTTAAGTTTAGGCAAATTATGGATTTATCTGGGAATTTTTCTTCTGAGCTAGAATCGTCGCAGGAAGGATTGCGTCAACGGTTTGACACCAGTGTAGCAATCGGGATTGTGATGGGCTTTTCTCTCATCCTCGGAGCGCTATTAATTTCCGGTAATCTTCTTAATTTTTTTGATCCATTGGGTCTATTGATTGTTTTTGGAGGGACGCTAGCCTCTACAATGATTCAATTTTCTCTGAATGATATTATTCAGGCATTTACTCAGGGAAAATCAGCGCTATATCAAAATAACTCGTCTCCACTAGAGCGTATTCTATATTTTGTGGAATTAGCCCGCGAAAGTCGAAAACGCGGCATGTTGATTTTAGATAAAGCCGCTAACCAATCATCTGATTTATTTTTAGCGAAAGCATTAGAGATGACGGTGGATGGAACCGACTCAGAGATGATTAGGCGTATCCTTGAAAATGAGGTGCGTATTCAGAGTGAGAAACAGGCGAGATCTATTGCTGTTTTTCAAACGATGGCCTCATATGCCCCCGCATTTGGTTTAATCGGAACATTAATTGGCTTAGTAGGGTTACTGGGTGCATTAAGTTCGCCCGAAGCTGTTGGCCCAGCCATGTCAGTCGCGCTTATGACTACGTTATACGGTGCTCTAATTGCCAATCTAATCTGTTTGCCGATGGCTGGAAAATTGCGAACGATTTGTGAAGAAGCAGCCTTAATTAGAACAATTACAGTAGAAGGCGCTCTCTGTTTAGCCAAGAATGAGAATCCTCTAATCGTGGAGCAGAAGTTACAGAGCTTTTTACCGTCTTAATAGTTTTAGGTTTTTATGAGAGAAGCAGCAGATAGAGTCATAGGCCCTGATTACCCTACAGTTCTAGCTAGTGGGAGCTCAGAGTCGGCATCTGGTTCTTTTTTCTCTGCTTACGTTTCTCTGATTCTAATTGTTCTAACGTTTATTTTAGCCTTTTTCTTCAAGCCAAGTGCATTTCTTAAAGACACGTCTACTCCAGTCACAGAGCTGACAAGCCTACCTATTTCGCAGGAGATCAAAATCAATAATCCCTTTAATTTCGATGGGACTGCTTTGATAGAGGAGGAGTGGTCAGGAGTTGTTTTCGCCCTTAATAATCACGACTTGAATTCTGAGATTGTTATAAAGAGTTCTTCTGATGGGGAGGCTCTAGGACTTAGTGAGGTCGTTCAAAGGTCACTGATTAAGATGGGTGTCCCAGGAAGTGCCTTTAAAGTGTATGGGGCTGGAGGGAATACAGGCGACGCCTCGGCCCAAAAAATCGGCTCAAGGGATGGCTCTAAGTCCAGTGATAATGAATCGGGAGCTAAAACAAACATAGTTTTAATAAAATTTTATGATGCCCAAAAGTAATATAAAGACCCCTGACCGTCATTTGAATGACTCCAATTGGATGATCACATTTGGCGATCTTTTGACACTTTTGCTCTGCTTCTTCTGTGCCATCCTCGCCACAAACCCCAATAACTTTAAGCACTTAGCACAATCATCGCTTGAGAAGGAACCTGGCACCTTCATTGCAAAGTTTGGGGGGAGGGAGTGGTTGGCGGTGAGTGGTTTGGCCGGCGAGAGAGAGGTGAAGGAGGCTGTGATTGGAGCGATACCAAAACAGGGTGAGGCGCATCCAACACAGAAGAGTGGTGAGATTGCAGACATTTATGTTGAGGTCTGCGATCGGTCGGTTGATAAGCCAGAGAGTTGGAGTTGGCATCAATCGATGGAGTTAGCTCTCAAAGTAAAGCGTCAACTGATTGACGAGTTGAGTGTTAGCAGTGAGCAGATATTCCTTAGGGCGGTAGGTACACGGTGCAATGAATTGGCACCACCAGTAAGAGCCCAAGATAAGGAGATCGGCATAGGAATAAGGTTCCAAGGAAGGTTTTAGTATGGCTGAAGCAGAAGAAAAGAAAGAAGCTGAGGGCACTCAAGCTGCCCCGCCTGCCGGAAAGAGCAAGAAGAAGCTCATCATTATCGGAGCGATAGTGGCCGTTGTTTTGATAGTCAGCGGAATCGTTGCCGGAATTCTTTTATCCAGAGACAATTCAAAATCTTTAGCTCCAGATGCAGCCCTAGAAGCTGATGAGACTGGTGGATTAGTTGAAGAGGGTGTTGGAGAGGAAGAGGCTGTAGATGAAGGGCTCGAAACTCTTGGGGCAATTTATCCATTAGAGAGTTTCCTGGTTAATCTTACAGGCGGTGGATTTATTAGAATTCAAATTCAGGTCGAATTTGTTGGTCGCACAGTTTCCAAGCGATTCCAAGTAAAACTCGTGCCAATCCGGGATGGTATTATTCAGTTGCTTAGCAGCCGCCGTCGTGAAGAGCTTCTTAATAAAGAGGGTAAAGAGAATCTTAAGGCTGATTTGACCACCCTTATCAATGAGACCTTGGGTCGTAATGACATCAAGAACATGTACTTTACTAATTTTGTAATCCAGTAGGAGAAGTCATGGCTGACCAAATATTATCTCAGGATGAAATCAATTCGCTCCTAAGAGGATTATCCGAGGGAACAGTAGAGAAAGATGACGTAGCGACACAAGAGTCTAACTCTAATATCAAAAAATATGATCTAGCAAGCCAAGAGCGAATCATTCGCGGAAGAATGCCGACTCTTGAGTTGATTCATGATAGATTTTCTAGACAATTCCGTACTCAGTTGAGCAAATTCTTAGGACGTTCAGTATTCGTAAATGTTGGCGGCATTGAAATGGTTAAGTTTGGTCTCTTCATGAAGAAGTTACCGCTACCATCATCACTTCATATTTACCGTATGCCACCGTTCTCCGGATATGCCTTGATGGTTGTGTCTTCATCACTTGTTTGCAGTATTGTGGATTCACTATTTGGTGGCGCCGGTGAAGGCCGTGGCAGAGCCGCCGTCGGCATTCCCCTGGCGCCCCCCTGCATGAGTCGAGACGATCCCCTCGG
>CAZWGK010000091.1:5283-10021 GCA_964633685.1 uncultured Bdellovibrionales bacterium
CTTATCGGTAAAGTCGTGTTGATGGCCCTTGATACTCTTAAAGAGGCTTGGGGTCCTATTCATCCAATTGATTTCGTGTATGTAAGATCTGAGTTCAATCCGTTAGCGGTAGCAATTTGTCCGCCAACCGACGTGGTAATTATTGTCACAATCGAAGTTGAGCTAGAGCAAGATAGCACATCAATTACTCTTTGTATTCCTTACTCGACAGTTGAGCCACTAAGACAAAAATTAGTAGCTGGATTCCAGAGTACAAGACTTGAATCAGATAACTCCTATAAGAAGAGAATACAGACCAGCGTTATGGAGACCAAAGCTAAGTTAAGTGTTGAGTTGGCCAAGGGGAATCTATCAGCGGATCAGCTCTTAAAGATGAAGGTTGGCGATGTTCTGACACTCGATACCAATCCTTCTGAAGAAGCAATTATTAAGATAGAGGGAACGCCTAAATATTACGGGCAGGTTGGTTCTTTTAGAGGGAATCGAGCTGTCAGTGTAAGTAGGCTGATTCCAGAAGAGGATTTAATTCGTTTTTTTAGGTCTTAGGAGGCCATATGCCAGATAAAGGAAAATCAACCGAAGAGCTTTTAGCCGGATTGGATGACATCACATCGGCAGCTGATGCTGTTCAAGATGCGACGAAGTCCGAGCCCACGATGTTAGAGGATGCTCCAGCAGCACCTTTGCAAACTCAAGGGTTAGGATTTTTAGCTGATGTAGCGTTATCAGTAACGGTGGAAGTTGGTAGAGCTCGAATGACAATTCAAGACATTCTTCAACTTGGGCAAGGATCTGTTATTGAGCTGACAAAATTAGCCGGCGAGCCTTTAGATATATTTGTAAACAACAAACAAGTAGCTCGTGGTGAAGCTGTTATCGTGAACGAGAAGTTCGGTGTTCGTTTAACCGATATCATCGCTCCTGAAGATAGAATTGGTTCATTAGGAAAGTAGTATGAAGTATGTTTCGGCTCTCATTCTTGCCCTAGGTTTGTTGGTATCAACAACAGGTCAAGTTATTGCTGAGGACTCAGATGCTGGAGTTCAATCTTCAAATAATCGCATGGCTAATATCGCATCGATTGTGAAAGATGGACGTTCTGCTAAAGGCCAAAGCAATAAAAAGCGAGTCGAATCACAGAGTACTGGTTCAATAGCTTTAAGAATGATTCAGGGACTAGGGCTGGTCGCTGGATTATTTCTTATCGGAGCTCATTGTTACAAAAAATATGCGTTGAAGGATGCACCTCAGACAACCCGAAAAATCAAGATTATCGAGCGATCTTCCATGGGCGGGAAGCAAGCTTTGGTCTTGGCTGAAGTAGAGGGTCAAAAGGTGCTAATTGGTTTAGGTGGTGATTCCCTATCTTTGATTAAGCTTGATACTCCAGAGATTAAGTTGGAGCAGGCAGTCACAGAAGGTGCGGAGGATTTATGGTTCGCTTTGCAAAAATCAGCTGCTTCTTCTTAGTAGCGATTCTTTTATCTGCTAGTGGCGCCTTCGCTGAGGCTGCTGCTTTGCCAGATGTATCGATTAATATCGGAGGCTCTGAGCTAGCTTCCAAGGGTACAATATCATCATCGGTGAAAATTGTTCTTCTGCTCACTGCGCTGTCATTTGCGCCAGCAATGATTCTGACTACTACTTGTTTCACTCGAATTGCTGTTGTGTTGAGTATGACCAGAACTGCTTTGGGTACACAGCAGATGCCCCCAAATACTGTTATCACAGGACTCTCTCTGTTTCTGACTATTTCTATCCTAAGCCCAGTGTTTCAGCAGATGTATACTGATGGAGTCAAACCTTACATGGAAGGTCAGATGGGCGAGGATGAAGCCATGGTAAAAACCTTTGCGCCGCTAAAGAAATTTTTAGTCAGACATTCGCGGGACCAAGATCTAGGATTATTCCTGGAGATTACTAAGTCAGAAGTTCCTGAAGATGAGTCAGATATTCCGATGATAGCAGCTATTCCAGCTTTCGTTTTGAGTGAGTTGAATACTGCATTTCAGATAGGATTTTTGATTGCTCTGCCATTCCTTGTATTGGACCTTGTTGTATCTTCAGTTTTAACTGCGATGAGCATGATTACTCTGCCACCAGTGGTGATTTCGTTGCCCTTAAAATTAATGCTTTTTGTGATAGTCGATGGTTGGCATCTGATTATCGACTCTTTAGTAAAAACATATCACGTAGGTTAGTATGGAATTTAATGAGTATCTTCAGGTAGCACAGCAGGGTATTGAGACTGCTATTTGGGTCTCGGCTCCAGTTTTAATATTTGGTTTAGTGGCTGGTTTAGTAATTAGTATCATTCAGGCTGCTACTCAAATTAACGATGCATCTGTTGCTTTCATCCCAAAGATTGGCGCAGTGGTTGTAGCGTTGTTAGTCTTTGGCTCTTTTATGGTCAGCCGAATTGCTGATTTTACCCGGTTCGCCTACGGCAAAATTCCTGACGTCTTGCCATGAAATTTGAGAATATCGCCGTATATATCCTTCAGAATCTGGATGTTCTTTGGACACTCAGTCTCTTGATTGCAAGGTATACAGGGGTATTTTCGATGATTCCAGGCATAGGGCAGGGCATTGAGGGGTTAAGGGTTAGAACTCCAGCGATAATTGTCTTAACTATCGCCTCTATTCCTACCATGAAGCCTTCGCCGTTACCTCCAGATTATGTGCTTATGGCAGCGGCTCTCGGCAGTGAATTCATTTTTGGTTTTTTAGTTGGACTCGTCCCGAAGATTATAATTACGGGTGTTCAGATGGGGGCACAGCTCGCCGCAACTACTATGGGAATTAGTGCCTCGGCTCTTTTTGATCCATCAACTGGTACTGTGGCTTCTGATCTATCTCGATTGCAGAGTGAGCTTACTATAGTTTTATTTTTGCTCTTAGGTGGTCATTATGTATTGATGGAGGCGATCGCTGGACTCTCGGGTCAGTTCACCCCAGGCTCTTTTGTTTTCGATATGCCGACAGCTGAATTTTTAGCTCTTAGATGTGGTGATATTTTTAAGACCGGTGTGATGATATCTGCCCCAGTTATGGTAGCGCTGCTGCTCACGCAGTTTGTGATGGGAATAATTTCTAGAGCAGTCCCGACTGTGAATATTTTTATTGTAAGCTTTCCTTTGACTATCGGGATTGGTCTTGTTTTGACAGTTGTGGCTCTGCCTGAGGCGATGAAATACTTGGCCAATCAGTTTACCACGACAGATAATGTGGTAAGTGCGATTGTAGAAAATATGACCGATTTCTCATCCCAGCCATAATTTTGACACATATAGCTATGAGCTCGAATATATGAGAGCTCGCTTTTGAAAATACCTAAGAAATACAGAATCTTAAATCCAACGGCTGAATCTGAATGAGGGCACAAAGTTTGCTTTTTGACCCTTAGGTTTTAAATCGATTTGAAATCAAATGGCTGAAGGATCTGCACCAGAAGAACGGACCGAGTTGCCCACCGAGCGAAGGCTTGAAGAGCTGCGCAAGGAGGGAACGGTGCCGCTAAGTCAAGACATGGTTACGGTCATATCCATGACCGTTGCTTTTGTTTTGATCCAATACGGTTGGCAGTATCTTTATCACGATCTCCAAAGAGTGATGACAATGTCATTTTCCTTGATCAAGAATCCAGAACCACTGACAGTAGAGACTCTTCATTCCGGATTTACCTCACTGTTGATAATGATAGGTCCCAAACTTCTATTATTATTTGTAATCATTGCCCTTTTAGCCGCCTTAATAGTAATGCTTCAGACCAAGTGGAATGTTAAGGAGAAAAAGATTGCGTTTAAATTCTCTAAATTGAATCCTCTTGAAGGAGTTCAGCGAATTTTTAGTATTCAGAACTGGGGAAATACTCTAAAAGCGATCGCCAAATTAGCTATTATATTACCGATCGGTTACTACGCACTGAAGAAATTTGCACCTGATATGGTGGTGTTAATTCACACCTCTGTTGAGAATCTAATGTCATATACTGGTGACGCCATGAGTTACCTCTTTTGGCAGATTCTAAAAGTTTTAGTAGTGTTGGCAATCCTTGATTATTTTTGGACAAAACATCACTGGTTGAAAAATGCCAAGATGACTAAAGATGAAGTTAAAGATGAGAAGAAGTCGCTCGAAGGTGACGAGGCAACTAAGCGAAAAATTCAAGCGAAAGGATTGAGTCGAATTGCTCAACGCATTAGACAGAGTGTGCCTCAGGCGGACGTCGTTATTACCAACCCGACCCACTATGCTATTGCTCTCAAATACGATCGGTCCTCGATGGCTGCGCCGCAAATCTTGGCTAAAGGAAAAGGATTTCTCGCTCTCAAAATAAGAGAGATAGCAAAGGAGTCCGGTGTTCCTATTGTAGAAAGAAAGCCTCTGGCTAGAGCTTTGTATGCGACGGGAGAAGTTGGCAAAGCGATTCCTTATGAATTGTTTAGGGCGGTCGCAGAGGTTATTGCTTATGTTTACAAACTTAAGAACCCATGGGCTGGGCATAGGACACAGGCCGAAGGGGCTCGGTTATAAAAAGATTTAAGGAAGGTTTAAGGCGAGGGTTATGGCACAAGCGGCGAGTGGAAATTTGATGAGACCAGAACTGCGGCAGATTTTTATGCCGTTAGCCCTTATTGGTATTGTGGCAACCTTGGTATTACCATTACCAACCCCCTTACTCGACGTTCTGTTGGCAGCTAATATTACTATTAGTCTTATAATTTTATTCGTCTCT
>CAZWGK010000092.1:0-9865 GCA_964633685.1 uncultured Bdellovibrionales bacterium
CGAAGATGGCTGGTCCCAATTTAAAGACCCATTTCAGGCCTGGACAGTGGTTCATTCAGAGGAAAATAGCGAGGCGGTTTTGGCTTAGATTGGGGGGTGGGCTTTTGTGAACGGGGCTTACTTGAACCTCTGTCTCCCCTTAATAAACTCAGCTTTAGCTGCTATGGTGATTTACCTAGTCTCCAGATGGGCGCTTCAAAAAGTGGCCCCTCAAAGTGAATAGCTTTTAGAATAGAGGATTATCTGAGCCCACCGATCAATTGAGCTTAGGCTGAGTTCCCATTATTTTCCGGCTAACAACTTAATATGGCGTTGAACAATCTCTTCAACCTCTCGACCCGCCTTTGATACGCGCTTCAATTCATCGAATAGCCGAGAATACACTCCAATATCTTCCTTCTCCCATAAGTTGGTGGCCATGGTCTGGGTTTCTACTTCGATGAATGTCCGATCAAACATAATAAACGTATTCATCACGAAGGCCGGCCGCTCAGCGTCAAAAGGAAGCACCCTTAGATCTACGTTGTCTCGTTTAGTCATTGAGAGAAGCAACTTTAATTGCTCAAGATGCACCTCTTTACCAAAGGGGCGGTCTGCAAGAACTGCTTCGCAGAGAATAATCGAATAGGATTTCTTTCCTTTCTCTAAAAGCTCTCGCTGCTTAAGTCTAAATTTTATTGCTTTCCTCAACGCCTCTGCGGTTTCCTGCTCTGTATTAGATCGATTAAAAGACTCAAATATTTTAGTTGCATACTTCTCTGCCTGCAGGAATCCCGGCAGAATATTAACGCCGTACATCTCGATTAACTTTGCTTTTTTTTGAGTCTTCAAGACTCCGGACTGTAGACCTTCAAAAGACTCCTGCCCCGCTGCCCAACGATTAAACGATATTAAAAATGCAGATGCCATCGCTAGTAGGTTATTTCTAGCTGATGCTGGTACTCGAAGAGCACTACAAACCTTGGAGATGTACTCGGTGGTGGGTTTTAATCTACCATTCTCTATTTTTGAAACATGACCTTGAGTTGAGCCTAGCATATCAGCAAGCTCTTTGCCGGTAAGCTGACGACTTTCTCTAAGCTCTCTAAGAGCGTCTCCTATGGCGTTCTTATTTTTAAACATAAAGTGATCCTCCTCAAATCGCATTCTTTTTTCGGAACGAATTCGAGATTGTTCCTTTTATATTCCATGTTATGGAATATTACTTCAAACTTCTCTATCATACTATTCCATACTATGGAATATTTTTAACGTCATTGCGGGGCAAGAAAAGCCAATAAAACCTTTTTGATAAAACTCAAAACGGTTATAGCAGATTCTATGACCACCCAACGCCTGCGCCAACTTCTCCATGGATTTCAACTAACTAGAGTTGTCACAGCTTGTGCAGAGCTCAACATTCCGGATTTAGTGAGAGATGAGCCGAGAAGCATAGCCTACCTCGCTGAGATTACTAAAACCCAATCAGAGCACCTCTCTCGCTTGCTTAGAGCAGCCGTCACCCTCGAAATACTATCTGAGCCATCACCCAATCATTTTGCTCTCGGTATTCATGGTCAATATCTCTGCAGTGACCATCCTGAAAATCTAAAAGCGGTTGCTGTCTGCTTTGCACAACCATGGGTATGGCAAAGCTGGGGGCAGTTAACTGAGTCAGTAAAAACTGGTCAAACCGGGATAGAATTATTCTCCGGCGAAAAGTTTTTTGCTTATCTAGCGGCTCGTCCTGAGGCTCAGAGCATATTCAGTGCTGTAATGGCGAGTGGTTCATCTTTAGACGAAGAGCTAGCGGCCTGTTTAGATTTTAGCGGTAAAAAAAGAATAGCCGACATAGGCGGTGCACGTGGAACATTCCTCTGTAAGGTAATTCAAAAATGGCCACAGGCTGAAGGAATTATTTTTGACCTGCCCTCTGTCAAATCCGAAGCTGATCAGCATATCGAGTCAGAAGGGCTCAAAAATCGAGTGAGTTTTGAAGGCGGAGATTTCTTTAAAAATTTGCCACTCGGGTGTGACTGTTTTCTATTGAGATACATCCTTCATGACTGGAATGACGATCAATGTCGGACGATACTAAAAAATTGCTACGCTGCCCTGCCCCCGGGCGGTTCACTCATAATAGTAGATACCCTAATGTCAGATGCAAAAGAAAACGAGCTTCGGGCCCGACTGTTAGATATAAACATGATGATTCAAACTGGTGGGCGTGAGCGCACAGAGTCAGAGTTTACTGAAATCCTGAAAGAGGGTGGGTTTATGGTCGAATCAATTACTCGATTAAAAGCACGGCCAGGAATGGCGGGGATGTTGGCAATTCGCAGGAGATAGGCTTGGAGCAAAGCAAGGCTACGGGAAAAGTTAAAGATTATCCTTTGAATGAATCAACTATTCAGCACCAACTTGATCGCCTCGCTAAAACACATCCAAATAATCGAGAAGAGCTCTTAGACACCCTAACTGCGCACGACATGCTCAAACGGTTCCACCATCAACTTAGGGCCGAATATTACTGGAGCACACTAATTAATGTTAATACCAAAAGAATCTTGCCGCTCAGCTCTCTCGCCAATCGACACTTAGAAGTCCGGAATACCTTCTCGCCAAACGACAAGAGATTCAACTCGCGATGAGATATCACACAATAAAAAAGGAAAGCCCAAAACCCGACCACGACTTAAATAAGCTCTATGCAAATTTGGTGAAAAACCGTCGACAACAAGCCAAACTTTGCGGGCTATCCAGTTATCGAAGGCTCTGCGAACAAATAGATGGCAGAGATACGATTACCGATTTATTGTCTGTGATCCCAAATGACATAGAGACCCAGCTCAAAGCCTTTTCATCAATCCCGACAATTAAGGCACCAGTAGTTTCAATGAATGCTCTGGAACAAGTCCGTAACGTATTTATTCACATTCCGTTTATTTCCGAGATATTCGATGCCATGATTGCCAAGGGAGCATTTGACATCGAGAATCGAGCGGAAAAGGCGAATATCAGGGGATTGATGCTGTTTCATCATTACACAAAGGAAGCCTCAATTTTTGCCAATAACATTAGCGGCATTGAATTATATGATGTTCTTGCCCACGAAGTAGCTCATGCCTGTCACTGGACTCTGTCGACTCAACAAACTTATTTTGAATTTTGCGAACCACATCCTGACTTCGCTGAAATTGTTGCGATATTTTTTGAGTTTGTAGCGGCCGAGATTATCGATGATGACCAAACTACACTCAAATGGAAAATTTATTCACGACTAGCTTCAATATTCTGGTCGTTCAGATTATTTGAATTTGAAGCCGCGATTTATGCAGAGCAAGAATCAAGCCTCGATCATGCCTGGAATATCTGCAGCAAAAAATATCTCTTAAATTCTTCATGGCCAATTTCAAAGTTAGAAAATAATTGGATGCTTTACAGCCAACCTTTTTATTACTCTCGATATGCGCTGGCTACTTTAGTCGCCTGGATCTTGTATGGCCGATACAAAGAGGACAAGGGTAGCCTTAATATTCTGACTAAATTAATGACAAACGGTAGCTTCAATCCATTATCTAGCATATTTGATGAGCTAAAAATTGAAATTCATAGCCTTGATGCGACCCAGACCATAGAGCAGATGCTTCGAGCACTAAAGTCTTAACTTTGCTAAACAGCGTCAAGCAAAATTTTCATACCCTAAAAGTATTTAAGAGCGTATAATCAAATTAAGTTTTTAGAAAAGTTTGGGGAAATCAATTTATGGTGACCAAAAGTGCTTTAATAACAGGCATCACTGGCTCAGGTGGCAGTTATCTTGCTGAATATCTTGTTAACCACCAACCAGAAATTCAAGTGCATGGAATATCGCGCTGGCACAGCACCTCCACCAATTACAATCTGCGAGATGTATCTTCCAAGGTAAAGGTCCATGAGTGCGACTTAACAGATCTTAGTGCAATTATTCGTACCCTGAGAGAGGTCAAGCCGGATTATATTTTTCATCTCGCGGCTCACGCCAACGTGCGGGTGGGATTCATCAATCCGCTAGCCGTACTCAATAACAATATCATGGGCACCGCTAATTTGTTCGAGGGTATTAGACTCGCTGAAATAGATCCTGTAATTCAACTCTGCAGCACCTCTGAGGTTTACGGTCAGGTTGACCCTAAAGACGTGCCTATTTCAGAGGAGTGCCCGCTCAGACCCTCTAGTCCATATGCCGTCTCAAAAACAACTCAGGACTTTCTCGGACTAACTTATTTTCGGTGCTACAACATGAAAATCATCCGCACCCGAATGTTTGCCTATCTTAATCCAAGAAGATCTGACCTTTTTGCAACTTCTTTTGCACGGCAAGTTGCTCTTATAGAGGCCGGCAAACAAAAGGAGCTTTTACATGGCAATTTGGATTCAGTCAGGACCTTGATTGATGTCAGAGATGCGATGGAGGCCTATTGGGTGGCCACAACGAAATGTCTACCAGGCGAGGCCTATAATATTGGTGGTACTACCGTCATGAAGGTTGGTGAATTTTTAGACGTTTTGAAAAAGCTCGCCAAATGTCCGATTCCATCCAGAGTCGATCCTGCTCTACTACGTCCGGCAGATGTAACTCTTCAAATCCCGAATGTAAATAAATTTGAAAAGACAACAGGGTGGCACCCAAAATTCTCCTTCGAAGATAGCATGAAACACTTGCTAGATTATTGGAGGGGTCAGGTCTAGGATTTAATATTCGCTTTATACCAAGCTAAAGTCCTCTCAATACCTTGCTCAAGGGAGACTCGTGGCTCCCAACCGAATTTCTGTTTTGCCTGGGAGTAATCGAGAGCAAGTTTAGTCTTAATGGTCGGCCCTTTGGGATCGAATTCAATCTTTAGACTTCTCCCGGATGCTTCTATGATCTTTTTTACAAGATTTGCTACTGAGATAGAGCGACCGTATCCTATATTCACCAGCTCGTATTTTGCAGTCTGTTTTTTTAATGCAAGGTCAACAAAATTTACAATGTCTTCAACATGCAAGAGATCTCTCTCCTCCTCTCCGGTACCCCATACTGTAATAGTACCAGTTTGATTGGTCATCACTTTCGTAATAGTCGCCCCAAAAACATGCGACTTATCAAGGTCATATTTATCATGAGGTCCATAGACATTAGTGTGTCTAAAGACAGAGTATTTTGTATCACTTCGATCAGCGAAAAATTTTGCGATCTTTTCTAAATAGACCTTTGTCCAGCCCGCGCCGTTATATTTCTCGTGAATATCATCGGCAATATTAAAATCATCCTCTTTCAGAGGCACATCGGAGGGTTGATACATAATACTACAACTTGGAAAAATCACGTGTTTGAGTTTATGATCATAGGCGGCTCGAAATAAAAGTGAATTCATAACAGCATTATCTGTTACATGAATATACGGCCGGGCCACGATATCTTTAGCCCCTGATGTGGTAGCGGCCATTTGAATTAAAATGTCCTTACCCTTTACTAGCCTATCCACATCTTCACTTCTTCGAAGATCTGCCTGAACCATCTCCACACCTGGAATAGCTGGAGGCTCGGATTTAAAAAAGACACCGGTGATCTCAAATTCATCCGACTTGGCAAAATACTCCGCTAAGTTTCTACCTATAAAACCAGATGCCCCGCAAATTAATACTTTCTTTTTCACGATTAGCTCCTATAAAAATTATCTTGGTCGTCCGTCTAAAATCAAAGCTGTCTCCGTACCGCTGTCAATTGATGACAATATTCTAGACACTACATCTGCTACTTCAAAGCCATATTCATACTCCGGCCGAGATTTAATTCTGGTTGGATACACGCCTAACACTTTAACTCCGTAGGATTTAGCTTCAAGAGCGAGCGCCTCGGTGAAGCCTCTCAACCCGAATCTCACAGCTGAATAGATAGATCTATGTAGCTTAGGCTCAATTCCCACCATCGAATTGATATTAACCACCACCCCTCTTGATTTAGCTCGGAGTTGTGGCATGAGAGCGTGAATTATTTTGATGGGAACTTCTAAATTAACATTTAAAAGGTCCGTTACCTCGGTAATGCTCAGATCCGTTAGAGATTTGCCAGGACAAGAAATGCCTGCATTGTTAACGATTAACTCCGCATCTAGTAGCTTAGCACGCTCAATTAATGATTCAACCACCAAGGGGTCGATTAGATCTCCGTATACCCGCTCAACCTTGACACCTTTTTGCTCTGCCAATTTAGCCGTTTCATCCAACTGATTAGAATCTCTTCCGTGAATCAATAAAGAATACCCGCGATCGGCAAGGCCGAGAGCAATGCCTCGACCTAATCCCCTGCCCGCTCCTGTAATTACTCCCCACATAAAGGCAATTTCTACTTGAAAGGATTGTAACGCTTGTCAGCCTTTTCCCGATTAGCACGAAACCAATCAACAGTCTCTTTGATCCCCTGCTCCAGCGAAATGCGAGGAGCCCAGCCATGAGATTTTGCTCTTGATATATCCAGGATCCTCTTTTTATCTCCAGTGGGCTTAGTTGTATCCCAGACGATCTCTACAGATGGAGCAATTGTATTTACCACTATCTCAGCAACTTCTTTCACGGTGACCCCAGAACCACAACCAATATTAACTGGTTCGTTTACTCCTTTTTCCATCATCATTAACATAGCTTCGGCACAGTCCCGTGCATGTAAAATATCTCGTATATTAGAACCATCGCCCCAGACGACTAGTGGGTTCTCTCCTGAAATCACCCTATTTATTAACGATGGGACAACCATGGCATTAGCTGGATCGAAATTGTCGAATGGTCCGTAAATATTGGCCGGCCTTACTATAGATATTTTATCCCAACCTTTTTCTATCTTGTAGGCTTCCGCCTGCATCTCACCCATCCTCTTACACCAACCACCAAAGCGATCGTTCTGAGATGGAAATGTTTTCCAAACATCATCCTCATGAAAGACCTCGGCCGGAGCATAAACTCCGATTGAACTGGTATACAAGTACCGCTCAATTTTACTTTGGGCAGCTGCCTCCATCATAGAAAAATTAAATAACATCTGAGGCACAAAATAACTTGCTGGTCGCTCTACCATCATCTTGGGAGAACCCTTAATTCCAGCTAACTGAAACACAAGATCCATCCCATGGCAGACTTCCAAGCAGTTGCTAAGCATTCTAAGATCAGTCCGAACGAACTCAGCTTTAGGATGGGCGCGAGAAGGATCATCAAGAGAGGCGATTCGGACATGAGCGCCCTGGTCTATCAGCATCTCAACTAACGGCACACCAATCATTCCGGTTCCGCCTGTAACTAATATATTTTTCCCAGTATAAAAGCTCATATCGAACTCCCTAATTTTTACTCTAAACCTCTAGCGAATATCTTAAGGAAGACTAACTCGTTAGATAGTAATCAAAAAGAGGTATTTCTTTTAGATGCCAGCTATCGGGCATTGGCCAATCTGATTAGTTTTAATTGCCGAACCCTGCCAGTACTGCTAAGGGAATAGTATTGATTTATTACAAACCAGAAACAAATGACGAATCACTCTCAATCTCCAGAGACCCGAAGCCTAGCTAAAGCTGCTGTAACTACACGTTTAGTCCTGGGCGAATCCAGATTGCCATCAAAACCTATTTCTGACCCCGACCTAATTACTGTGATGATCCCAACTAGAAACAGAGTGAATACTCTACAAGTATTTTTAGACTCCCTCGGAAAAACAACAGCCCAGAAAGATAAGGTGGTTGTGTGGCTATATGTAGATGAAGACGACACTGCATCTTTGGAATTCTTAGAATCGGTTTGGGTTAAATCACAACCTCTCAGAATAAATTACTTGATAGGCCCTCAAACGATCTCAATGTCTGAAATGAATCACCATTTGTGGCAAGGATCAACACATAACTCGGGTATATACCTCTGCGCCACTGATGACAGCATGTACATCACCGAGGGTTGGGATGAAATTGTGAGACAGGCTTTTAATGAATATTCGGATCGGCTGGTTTTAGTATATCCCGACGATCCAGTTACGCCAGGACTAGCTACCATCCCCATCCTTAGCGCCGAATGGTTGAATTTAGTTGGACATTTCTCAACCGAGTACTTTCCCTTCTGGTACGATGATATGTGGAATGATGAAATCGCCCAGATGATCGGCAGGCGAGTGCAAATACCCATGAAGGTACAACCTCAGGGTGGTAAAGGGCTGACGCCGCGAATGCACAACTTGCCCTTTTGGCAGAATTTCTACCTGTGCACTATCGATGAAAGGTTGGCCTCGGCTCGTGAGCTTAGAAAATCAATCTGCCGAGAGGGAACAAGAGAGTTCGAAGAAGGCGAAAAGAATGCTCAGATAATGGCTGAAAAATTTGTGATGAAACACACCTATTCAGTGGATCATTTAAAGATTGCTGAACCGAAGTACTCAGATCCCATTAAGATGGCAAATCCTCGAGCCCAAACACTTTATGCTATTATAGAGGCTCAAGCGGTGGCTCATCTTTGGATAAAATATCAAGATAGATCTCTCAGGGGTGACTTTAGAGGTGCTAGAGATGTACTGAATGCACTAGATCTAGCTCATCAAAAAAGTCCAAGTTTGGAAACTATTAGAGCTGATTTAGAGAGTCGGGCCAGAAAATCACTGCGAGCGGGAAACAGCTAGTCTAGAACAATCCGCATAAAATGTAAGAGCCCCTGAGGAACTGACCTCCTCAGGGGCTCTTTTCTTTCTTTGCTCTAAAATAGTTTAGAGTACAGGACAGCTTAGAGTCTCAGCTGGGATGTTAGCTGATGCATCTTGAGCCTCTTGGTACACTTTCTTATTTTGTAAGCGCAAAGAAGTTATCAAACCAGCGGGAGCTCCCGATGCCTTCAACTTCTTAATCAAGGTTTTGTTAATATTAAACATACTCAGTGCAGCGCCGTTATACTCAGCAATTTTGCCGATGCTGTTAACGCTCACACAGAGAGCAGCATTTGAGCAGTTTCTCTGATCTACTTTGGGCAGCTCGGTCCAGGTGAGATCCCAGTTCGATAAGTACAGGGAGTTTAATTGGCTTACCAAAGAGCTCCCGGCAGTTTTAGAGCCCGAATATTTCCTTAGGTATTTCGCAATAGCACGACCTGTTTGGTAGGCATCATTTGCAAAGCCGTCCATGGAGAATAGCACTGGGGTTAGGTCAGTATCATCACATATAACACCGTCACCAACCACAGAGGTGCAGGTATTCCCTGCGCCATCAGTGACTCGTATTGTGCCTTGGGCCACGATATTTGGGTCGGTAAACACAAGAGAGTAATTCACCACCCCTGCTCCAGGAATGAAAGGCGTGACATTTAGCTGTAAATTTGAAGAACCAGGCAAGAGCTCAACAAAGAATATTCCTTTGTCTTTATCGATCTTACCGTTGCCGTTGAGATCTTCACCTGCATCAAGAATACCATTCAGGTTAGTATCTTCGGTTGGACGGTTATCGGTTCCTGAACCAATCAGGAAAGACGGATCATCAGAAGCAACCAGAGAACAAATCGGTGCATTCTCATCTCCGACTGGATTAATGAAGGAGAAGCTGGCTCCTCCAGCGTAAAGATACGAGTCATCTTGGTTGTAACCTGCAAGATAGACTCCGTGATCGTTCACCGAAGCTGTATTGTGAGTGCCCTCATTAACAGATAGTCGAGCATAGGAATACGATGTGCCGGGAATGGCCACAAAGGTAGAGCTATCTACGGCAGTGCCGTCTAGGGTCAGACTACCCACGTCAGCATTTAAAGCGATGATAGTTAAGTAGTGCGAGGCAAATTGCCCACCACCTACAGTTGAGAGCGTATAGGAGCTCAAGAACTGCTCACTAGGAATTAGATTGGCCATCGC
>CAZWGK010000093.1:0-9792 GCA_964633685.1 uncultured Bdellovibrionales bacterium
GCCGTAAATTCCAGCGGATAAATTCCGTTTCCATTTACGATACAATTAAGATCTATATACCCGACATATCCTTCCTCTTTCAGCTTACCCTCCATCTTTTTTAAAGTAAGATTGAAGAGTCTATTAGGTTCGCTCCAAAACATCATCGTTCCCATCTCGCCGGTAGATGGCCCAATATTTCCAGGAAATAACTTCTTGTTTTCGAAATTAACGTTTATGGGCGTTACAAACTCCTGACCATTAAAGAACGCACCAACAGCGACCTCAACTCCATTAACTCTTCTCTGAAGCTGAAATATCTTAACCTTATCAGACCAGATCTTCTTGTAGGCCTCTAACATCTGAATAACGTCTTTACCATCGTCTTCCTCTCCAATAAAAAGAAGTCTCTTAATATTCTGGGCTTCACCACTCGGCTTAATGGCGTACTTACCGGGATTTTTATTAACAAATTCGATTGCTGCATCAAAAGAAGAGAACTCTTCATACGGAATAATTGGAATGCCGTATTTCTTTAATTCTTCTTGTCCAAAGCTTCGGTCGTCTTCAAGCTTATCAGTATAAGCAGTTCCTCCAACAACCATCTTACCCTGCTTTCTTAGAGCTGCGGCCTTTTCGCCCTGCCCAAGCACATCATCAAAAATGATGGTATCGGCCCAAGCCACCTCTTGCTCCCAATTATCTGTCTTTGGCACAAAGCCATCACCAATCTCTTTCTCTGTCGGACTTTCAATAAAAAGCCGCACTTCATGGCCCTCCTGGGCCACCTGCCAGGCAATATCGGTAATTAAACCATCAATAGAAACGAAGAGAAATTTTTTCTTTTCCATAATTAAATAATATATCGGATCGACCGTGCTGCATATTAACTTTTTATTGGATTTGCTTTGGGAGTAGGGAGATGGTGACTAGGAGGAGAGGCGATAGTTAAAGTTGAGCCAGAGAATGACTCCAGCCCAACCTAACCTAACTTAAATTAACCTTGCTTCTGAGTTTTTGCGTATTCTGTCGCAGCTTTCTCGATATTGGATTTAGTATCTTTAGCCCAATCGGTCTTAGCCTGCTCAGTCGAGAAGCAATACTTCTTACTGGTGGCGGAATCTACCCAATTTATGCTGCAGTCTGTTTGAACCATCTTGCCCATTGTCATACCGAGAGCGCAGTTGCCATTAAACTCGTTAGAAGTAGCAGCCACTGGTGGATTTTCGGCAAAGGCAACGGAAGAGAACGCCATAGCAACAACAGCTAAAAGGACTTTTTTCATATCTATCTCCAAGATATTAAATTTAATTCATAAGGCTGAAGTACAACTAACTTCTCTGCTCTTATTGCCCACTAAGACGGGGAGCTCAACAAAATATTCATTCTAATTGAAATAAAATCTTCGAATTATTTATCTGACAAAATCCAAACGGGGCTTTGACTTTCGCCTCCCTTTTCTCCAGTAATTCTAACCATATAAGCAGCTGCGGCGGGATCCTCCAGCAGCGAACCAAATGCAGACAGGGCTCTATTTAGGTCCCCTGTTTGAAAAGCATCAACACCAGATTCAAACTGCTCAAGATGCTCCCTAGAAAATCTTCCCTCTTGAAGAGGCTCAAAAACCTGAACGGCGGCTTCTCTTCCAAGCACTTTTACTGCACCCAAGGAACGAACTCCCTCTCTCCGTGAGAGCTTCCTGTATGTATCTTCTGAGATTAGCACCTCAGTACCGAATTTTTTATTGGCTCCCTCTAATCTTGAAGCGAGATTAGCGGCATCACCAATCATGGTGTAGTTAAATCTATCCTCAGAGCCAAAATTGCCCACACTTACTAAGCCTGTGTGAATTCCTATTCGAGCGCTCAATTCGACACCGAACTCCTGGTGCCACAAGGGCGATAATTCTCTTAATTTCTGCTGGCACTCAAGCGCCGCCTTAACAGCTCTATCAGCATGGTCTGAAACATTTAATGGAGCATTCCAAAACGCCACAACTGCATCGCCAACATACTTATCAACAGTGCCACCGCTTCTTTGAATAATTCCGGTCATCTCTGTCAGATACCGATTAAGAAGCTCTGATAACTTGGTTGGCTCAAGTCGCTCTGATATCGCAGTAAAACCCTTTATATCGCTAAAAAATATAGATAATTCGCGTTTTTCGCCCCCTAATTTTAACCGTGAGGGATCTGCGATTATCTTCTCTATGACGGCTGGGCTGACGTAACACCTAAAGGCTGATTTTAAAAATCGCCTCTCTCTGCCTTCCAGCGCATACTTCCAACTAAATGAACCAACTGTGGCTAGTACCATCCCGAGAAGAGGTAAAAAAGTAGGCAGCCAAAAATTGCTAAGAGCAAAAAGCGCTGATGTTCCGAGAAGAGAGCTAATCAATAATGCGGATACCAATCCTGCCACCACTAAACTATCCACAAAAATTATACTGGCAGCGATAGCCCCGATAAAAATTAAAGTAAGCAGAATTGCATAGAGGAACGGAACCTCATTTACAAAATCACCGCGCAGGATATTATCAAGAGCTGTAGCATGGACCTCAACTCCACGAAATTTTGGGTCAAGCGGAGTGGGCCTTAAATCCTGTAATCCGGCGGCCCAAACTCCCAGGAGAACAATCGAATCCTTAAATTCACTAGGGTCTACAATCGGCGGGGGAGCGGACTCGCCCCGAGAGGCTGCATCAATAGAGGCCCAGGATGAAACGATATCTATGAATGAATAGCTCTTATAAGCTCCACCAACTCCTCTGTAATTTACTATCTTTCTATTATCCTCGCCCTCAGCCTGATTATCGCTGATTGATAAATCCTTCACATGCTCAAAAAGAGCGAGCGCCATCGAGGGAACAAAATTATCCCCAACTCGACTGCCAAGTGTATATCTCCTAAAAATTCCATCTGAGTCCGGATCCTCTCTTACTGATGCAACTGAAGCTCCCGATTCCAAGAGAGGTTGAATCGGCATCAAAGCGCCAGGATACGATGGTAAATTCAAATTTTTTACCTTGGTCAGAAGGGCACTCTGGGGCTTCTTATTAAGTCTAACTAAGCTTTCACTCTCAATAGGTTTCAAGGCTGGACCATTTTCCTAAGGCACCGCAGTAACAATCACCGGAACCTTGCTCTGTTTTACAGCTGCGGCAAAGGCTTCATCATCAGCAACCAAAAATTGGGAAGACTCACTAAATATAAGATCAAATCCAAGCGCTTTAGCCCCTCCACGATTCATCATTTCAATTATCGGCACATAGAACTGCCTACTGACAGGCCACTGAAACTGGTATTCATCGGCCAACACATCAAGTGAGCGTTGATCCACGATAATTAATTTAATTTTTTCATCAGGCTGAGTGGTGCTTGATTTGATCCATGCCCGAGGTGTCCAGAGAGCATTCTCCTGGGCGGCAAAAAAATTAAATTTAAGACCTAAGATTGAGATACCGATTGATAACCCTGTGATTAAGAGCCAACCCCGCACTCTCTGATGAATTCGATTACTATCAGCAGCCACTTAACTTAAAACCTTCATCGCTTCTTTAAATCTCTTTGCTCTCACTGCCTGAGCAGACACAACCTCTGGTTTAACTTTAGTAATTTCTTCTTTTACTTCACTGATACGTTTGTCAGGGTCGGGATGAGTGGCAAACCATCCCTGCTCTTTATTCGAAGCTGCTTTAATTCCCTCTAACATCGAAACAAGAGCAGCATCGTTGTATCCAGCCTTAACTAAAAGTTTGGCAGCGTAAGCATCTGCCTCATACTCTTGTGAGCGGCTATAGCCATTCTCGATTAATGTATCTGTAATATCTGTTACGGCCTCTCCGAATACATCTGTTAGTGCGTTAACATCAGCACTGCCTTGTTTTCTTACTGCTTCTTGCCCCAGGACCAAGAGCGCGCCCCGCATATTTGAGCTAGATATAGCCGACATTCCATGCCCTTTTACGACATGACCAATCTCATGGGCGAGCACAGCTGCTAGCGAATCCTCATCAGGCATTAGCTTCACTAAACCTTTCGTAACAAATATAAATCCACCAGGTGTTGCCATGGCATTAATTTCATCTGTATCCAGTATACCGAACTGATATCCCCCAAATACATCAGGTCTATCAGAGTGAGCAGCAAGAGCCCGCCCCACCTTTGTCACAAACTCTGCTGGCACCTTTCTTTTTAGAAGGGGATACCGACCCAAAATCGAAGCGGAGACAGCTCGACCTAAATAATACTCTTCTTCATTACTTAAGCCGGTGGCTGCCTCTACCACTTGCTGGCCGGCCTTAATTAAAGAGTCAGAGCTAACGTAGTCATTGACTCCAGTCTGATCCAAAAGCCTTCCAAATCCATTCAACAATTCACTTCCCTGCGCAAAGCAGCTTGAGGCAACAAAAATAGAGCAAAAAAAGTATTTTTTTATCATATTTACCTCACCAACTTGCCTTGGGTTACAAACTCAGCAACAGCAGAATCAGGCACTTTTAGTGATTCCACGGTATCAACAGCCCGATAATTCACTCCACTTTTTGAGTTGGCATACCGATTCTCGACATCACTATTAAAACCCTTTCCAGCCAAGACAACATCAGAGCTTGAAAAGTTTTGACCTGCCGCATTAGCAGCGAAAACAATCCTCCGCGTTGTAACTGCAGAAGAATGTACGAATCCTTGTGAACCACCACCCGTTTTAACCTTGAGCCAACCATCGTCTTCGCTCACTTTGGCCAATCGATCTCCATACGCTACTGGAGCTACCTTGGCTCCCCAAGATTGAGGAGAGGCTCTAACAACTGTCTGCCTCACTTGGACATAAAGATCCTCCGCGACTAAATTTGTCGCAAAAGTAAGAGGTAAAAATAATAGTTTTAGAAAATAAGGATCTCTATTCATGCCGCCTCCAGGGTAAAACCCGAAACACGAGTATGTTACTCTGAAGAAAGAATTCTTAGTAGATAAGTTTGGATAGGGGCTATGGCGCCCCTACTATGTTATCCGACGCAAACCGTAGTTTCTATTGGTGTGCAGAGCCCTTATTCACTAGGTCAGCACTCATAAAAACGTTTCTAACCTGACTCATTAGATCTGCCAATCCACCCGGCGAGTGGGGTAGTAAAATGGCATTGGTTTTTGAATTATGCCCCAGCTCCTTGATGGTATCGAAGTACTGAGTCATAAGAACAAGATTCATAACGTCTTGGGCGCTTGCCCCTGGGACAGCCTTTTGAAAATCATCTATAGATTCTCTTAATCCGTCCACAATAGCCCTTCTCTGATCCGCGATACCTCGTCCCTGCAGAGCCTTGCTCTCGGCTTCAGCCTCAGCAGCTTTAACCTTCATAATTCTTTCAGCCTCACCCCTCTCGACAGCTGCCACTCGTAATCTTTGAGCAGCATTAATCTCATTCATAGCAGCTTTAACATGGGAGTCTGGTTCAACATCGGTCACTAAGGTCTTGATGATTCCGTATCCAAACTCCTCCATCATCGCAGATATCTCGGATCTCACAGCATCAGCGATCTCATCTTTCTTCTCGAAAACATCGTCTAATTTCAACTTTGGCACGCGGGCTCGAACAACATCGAAAACGAATGATGTTATCTGTACTTCGGCATTCGATAATCGATAGTGCGCCTCATAGATTCTCTCAGGTCGAACAAAGAATTGAACCGCCACCATTACAGTAACGAATACGTTATCTTCAGTCTTTGTCTCTACTCGTACCTCGAGCTGTTGTAATCTTAGAGATACTCTGGCTGCAATTCGGTCGATAAATGGAATTTTTAGATTTAATCCTGGATTAGCAATAAAACTAAACCTGCCAAATCGCTCCACAATAGCCGCACTCTGTTGCCGTACAGTAAAAAAAGCGAGCAAGAGAACGATAATTGAAAATGTGATGAAAATAGCCAGTAAAGGTGCCAACATGGTGTAATCTCCCGAAAATATTTCCCGTCATTTAGATGAATGCGCCGTTTTAGGGATTCATATTTACAGCGAAGTCGTCTCTGTCATTATTTAAAGAAAGAGCCAATCTTATAAGATCCTAAAATAACGAGATAAAAAGCCAAATGCCCCTACTGTTAAATTATACACGAATTAAAGGCATCGAGCCTAATCAAACCCCTCATAACCATAGAAGCTGGGAGTTTTAAGGCGGTTCTTCGTGAGTTTTTATTCAATCCAAAATGCGGTTTTTCTACCTCAGTTAAGATTGTTAACTACCCTTGGAATCAAAATGAATGCATCTCTCAAATCAGCCTTGGCTCATCCAATAAATTCTCTGACACACTTTATCACTCACAATAATTTTATCTGCTTGGACCACCAAGCTGCAAACTCAGATAAAGAGTCCTTTGATTGTTTTGTAAAACAATTTAACGGAGAAGTATTTTTGCAAGAGAGTGGGTCTAATTTTATTATCCTAAAAAGCAATAAATCTAATTTGCCCGACAAACACTTTTTAAAGCATAATGTATTTGTTGGTAATCTAGATTCAGCTTTTGCATTCCAGCTTTGTTCAAAAAGATCGCTATGCTCTGATTATGAGACTAGCACTCAATTCGAAAACGGCACTAGAATCGAGAGAAAAGGCAGTAAAATGCGCTTTTTCTCTCTTGATAAAACTGTCATTGAGCTCTCCTTGGTAGAATCTAGTCGAGCTGAAATCATGACCGCTGCAGTCAAATTTAAAGCTAATCCTGACTGCTATAAGGCTGATTACTTAGCTGAATTACCAAACGGAGATTACCTCTATATTTCATCACCCAAAGATGGCGAGGCAGGAGATACAAGAGCCATTCTTGGAACTCCCGAGAAGGTCCGAGAGATAGAGATAACTCAAGTTAAAAATCCTCACGGACAAAAGGCAACAATCATAGAATCCGATTTCGGACATATATTTCTTCCGCAAAATGCTTCCGATGCAGACCAAGCTCGAGTACTTTTTAAATCAGGTCACACCGTTCACTTAACGCTCTTAGACCTCAGTCGCAAATTCTCTGCCATGATTATTAAATCTTTAGAGCAGGGTGTCGGGTGCAATCTGTCTCGAGCCGTTTCTAAAGCCATATCTAGCTGATTTGCTTACTTATATTGTGCAAATCAAATGTAACCTATATCGGCAAAGCCGCCATAACATTCAGGAGATTTAAATACCCTATTCAGAGGTTTAATGAGTAACTTTGCTCAAGCAGTTAGCATTTCTAATCCACTTACACCTCTGGAAGAGCGCAAGGTTAGTGCGGCTCTTGATGTTTTGCTATCAGCTCCGAATCAAGAACGACGAGGACGCCCCTCAGATGAAACTCTCATACGTGTTCATAACTTTTTAAAAACCGATGCTGCTTTTCTTGAGCATAAACAAATTGCTTCGACTTTGGGTGTGGATCCGATTAAATTCGAAGCTGAGATGATAGGGCAGTTAAAATGGATTGATAAGCTCATAACCAACAATCCAGGCCTAATCGATTTAGCCGACCTCGGTCCAGACAGAGTACATGCCTACCAGTATATTTCCACAATGACTCTAGTGGCATTGGCACCATCCTCACCAAACATTGAAAATCCTTCGATTGAAAAGCCTAAACTCAAGAGGGAATCTCCTTTAAAGGCAATTGAACCGGATATATTGGCTATTGTAGAACTTCCTGCGGTGGACCACCTGGCTCCAAATAAAAGTGACGAAAAACAGAAGCTATCGCAAAACGTTCTTGATTCTCTCCTCGACAACATAATTAGATTTGCTGACCAAGAGCTTAAGAGCTTCAGAGAACATCTCGATTTGGCTGAGAGGGTCGAAGAGGTATTACATGACCCAGCTACTAGCTCAAAAGACAGAGAAATTCTGAAAGGCTGGTTAAGCGAAACAGCGCAGGGGCTTGATCACTTAGCCTCGATAATCGGTGTTAATAAAGCAGCTCAAAGACTACTTAATATTGAAACAGCTTCTTTTAAAGACTGCCACATGCTGGCATTTAACTTAACTCAACTGAAAGATTTCCATACATCATTTCAAAGCAATCGATATGAATTTCTGGTTAGAGAGGGGCTAATTACCGAGTCGAGCAAAGAACTAGTTCTCAAAGTCATATCAATTAAAGATCCAGTGACTAATAGACTAGCCGCAAAAATGCTCGAAAATTACAACGTAACCCCAGATGATTTTATTCAGCTAAACGAAATTGTTGAAAATTTCCGGACGGCTAGTAAAAGTGATATCTGGATAGAAACTAAATTAGCCGAACCCCTTAAAAGTGGACCTACTCGTATTCAACATTTGAAAAATGTTTCAGAGCTCGCACTCCTTGGTGTTGAAACTGAGCGACTGCTTGGCATGGGCGGTCAAAATGCAAATCTTATCCACGAAGTTGTAGCTGGCCATGTCGATATAGTGCCTCGGTCAGATTCTCACTACAAGAAATTAACCTCCAAGGCTATTGAATCAGGACTACGCTTAATCAAAGAAGATCCAGCCATTCAAGAGGTCGTACTAACCGCTACGAAATCAATACGGCAGTTGGGGGATTACTCCACTTTTCAAATCCAGGATGTTCTTCACACATTCGCCAAAAATAGCCCTCATCAAGTAACATCTGCACAGCTAACTCAGTTGGGTGAGAGCATTAGTCGCCTTAACAGAGCTGGGTTAGATTTCACTATTCTCAGAGATGTTGTAGAGCTAGGCCCAAAACAATTAGGCCACTCAGGTGAAGATAAGATTGTAATGTTTCTCAAAAACTTATCGACACTTCAACAAAATCATGTAAAAGGTATTAGCGATCTGCTACAGAGCACCCACATTGTGCTTACAAGAAGAGAGAAAGGTGATGACTCCCAGAATATTCATGGATTTATTATGGAGGCCAAGACCGCTATCGATTTGGGCGAGCATGGTTATCAAATTTTAGCTCTAAGTCAGACTGTTAAAACAAACTTTCAATACGACATATTGGCGAAAAGCCCGAAGGGAGAACTCTACGGAATAGAGGTAAAATCATCCTTAGATGGCTTTGTCGATAAAAATTATAAAAAAGGTATTTTTGCTTCAGATGATATTGAAAAGACCCAGGTCTATCGACACGTTCGCTCTGCTCTAATAGACGGGGTCGTACCCGCAATAGCCGTGCTACCTGTAGCTGGACACACCTTTAACACCACCTCCGCAGCCCATCTCTTCGACCTAGTGAAAAGTAAATTAAAATTAGCGCCAGTATTGATCCACCGAATAGATGGCGAAGAGCTTAATGTTCACACTGCCTTTAAAAAATAATTTTGGTCATACTCGATATAAATTATCAGCTCTGACTAGTGAATCTATAAGACTTAATCCTTTACCGATAACATATCGACGCCATCGCTCGGCTTGAGGATTAAAAAATTCAAATAAATCTTTTTTGCTCCAGTGCTTTAAAGAGCGATCTCCAAAAAAATGGTGCATATTTTCATTTCTTAGCACCTTTAGTCCGCGAATAGTTGAATAGGTTCCAAACTCTTGAAGAATCCAACCAGTGCGCTCATTCCCTAAAATATTTCTCACTCCCGAAGAAACATCACCAGATGTTCTGAATCCCACACTACTAACCGGATCGTCAGTGCTTAAATCTCTTTTTAAGGATTGCTCGATAGCCTTCTGCGAGAAGCCTGAATTATTAAAGTATCCGAATAGAGTATCGTAAGCATAGGGTCCTAGACCGCTATGAACCTCTAAACCAATAACAATCTGCTCCGATGTAATCTCTCTTTTTAAAATCTCATTGAAAGCTGAAATGTTCGGAGATATTTTTTCACCCCCGTAAT
>CAZWGK010000094.1:0-802 GCA_964633685.1 uncultured Bdellovibrionales bacterium
AGATGCCTTGGCACTTGCTGTTCGTTTTGGCTGTCCGGTTTATACCTTTTCTCACGTACTGGATTCAGGAGGCGTTATTTTGGATGCGGATCGCGTGCAAGAACCCTCGGATGCGCATGAAGTCATCAATAATTCAGAGGATTTGATGGCCAAAGCCCCTGAATCGAAGCCTTCCCCTTATCGCAAATTAGGATTCGCAGAGCTTCAGGAACGGCTTCAGCAAGCCGTTGATGGTGAGAACTATGAGGAAGCTGCACTCATTCGAGATGAACTAAAAAAGAGGGGAATCATTTAACCCTTTTTCTTAATTCATTGCGTTTTTAAGCTACTTTTTCTTAGGTTTGGGCCATGATGTTGTCTATACTCAATGGTCTGATCGGCCTGGCTTCTCTGCTCGCTTTACTCTATTTGTTGTCTGAGAACCGAAAGAGAATTTCATGGCGCACTGTATTCCCAGCCCTGGGGCTACAATTGTTGCTCGCAGTTTTGGTCATGAAAGTCGAGATGGTTGGACATGCGTTTTCTTTGGTCAGTGGTTTCATTGTTCAATTGCTTGGTTTTTCGCGCAAAGGAGCAGAATTTCTGTTTGGGGGCCTGGTAACATCTGTTGATACATATGGTTTTATATTTGTTTTTCAGGTGTTGCCAACCATCGTTTTCTTTTCGGCCTTTACCAGTCTACTTTATTATTTGGGCGTACTGCAACGCATTGTATTTGTATTTGCCTGGGTCATGAACAGGCTGCTCAAGATATCCGGAGCCGAGAGTTTGGCCGCTTCGGCGAACATTTTTATGGGTCAAA
>CAZWGK010000094.1:891-9618 GCA_964633685.1 uncultured Bdellovibrionales bacterium
TGGGGCTGTCATGGCCGCATACATTGGTTTTTTAGGGGGAAGCGACCCCCAGGCACAGGCGTTGTTTGCCCAACATCTACTCACCGCATCCGTAATGGCTGCTCCAGCAGGAATATTGGCTGCTAAGATGCTTGTGCCAGAAACCGAGGCGTTTTCCGCTGATTTGAGCGTTCCCCGCGAGACCATGGGAGACAATGTACTCGAAGCGGTGGCAACGGGCACCACCGATGGGGTGAAATTGGCGGTTAATGTGGGGGCCATGCTCCTTGTTTTTACTGCACTGATGGCGATGTTCAATTATATACTCCAACACTGGGTGGGCGGGTGGACAGGCCTCAACAGCTGGATCGCCCAAACAAGCGCGGGACGCTATGATGGCTTGAGTGTGCAATTGGTGTTGGGCTTGGTCAGTTTGATAAATTTAAGGAAATGTTCGGAGCAGAAGGTGGCGGTGGTGGCAATGCAGCTGGTGTTCTAGGAGGCGCTGGAGCCACAATCGCTAGCATGCAGTCAGATTTATACCGCCATAACGATGTTGGGGCCCTAACTGGTAAATCGATGGCGGAGACCTTAAAGCAGATTGATGAAGGCGAAGCTGGATTCTCGGCTAGAGCTGCTGCTTCAGTCAACGGCTTAGAGGCTGGTCGCGCTGAGTCTCATGCTTCGTTCGTAGCCGAACAAGCAGCTTGGGATTCTGCAAATAATTACGCACAGGCGAACTCTGAATTTGCAGCTTCAATCGGCTTGGGTGCTGGTTATCTTGATGCAGGTCAGAAGCCTACGAACTTGCAGGGCATGGCTCGAGAGGGTCTCTTGGGTGCTGAAGCGCAGGGTCTCTCCAAGAAGAGTCAGAATGTCGATAATTTTGCAGGTGAGCATAAGAAATCTATTAAGGGTGCTGCTGATAGGGCTCGTCAGGCTAACAATCCTGGTAATCTGGATGTTTATATGAATCAGAATAATGCCATCACTCCAGGATCGGTGCAGAACGGTAAGGCTAATCCAGGCATGGGTGGATTCGCAATTGATACTGCCGCTTTGGGTGGATCCTTGATTATGAATGCTGGGCCAAGACAGGCTGTGGAGGTTGCCACGGATGTAGTAAAGAGTGTCCCGAAAACCTTAGAAAACCTACCGAAGGACCATTTTAGAGGACCGAAATATTAATAGATACTTAAGGGGTTAATATATGTTAGTGAATATAAGTAAGATCGGAGCGGTGGGAGATGGTAGTGACTACTCTTGGATAGACGATGTGGGCACTGATTCTGCCGCACCTGTAGAGGCTCCATCTACGGATGTTGCCCCAGAGCTATCTCCTGAGGCAGACGAATTGGTTACTAGGTCTCTTCCACTTGGCGATATCGATCTCGATGAAGTGCGCCGAGCGAGAGCTGAGGTTGGCACTGGTGGTCTAGGTAGTCCAAGTGCAGCTTCTCCGTCTAGTAGTGGCCCTAGTGCGGCTAGTGTACCTCCACATGGCCCAAGCGGTGGCGGACCTGGCACTGGCGGGCCTGGTAGTGGCGGACCTGGCGGTGGTGGCCCTGGCACTGGCGGGCCGAGCATACCTCCTCATGGCCCCGGTGGTGGTGGTCCAGGTAGTCCAAGTGCAGCCTCTCCGTCTAGTGGTGGCCCTGGTGCGGCAAGTGGCCCTGCCTTTGTTCCTGGCCCGACAGTCTTCGATCCGTTAACAAAATTTGTAAAAGAGGGTCATTTTCTTTATCGAGAGCAGTCTGCGCGTAATTGTATTATGTCAGCGGGCAGCATTTTAAAAGATAATGGTTTAACGCCATCAGTTGGAAATCTTCTGACACTTTATTTGGCTAGAAACACTAAAGAGTTTCAAACTGGCAATATAACAGGCACCGACACAACTATGGGTGCGTTGGATCAAGGGCGCCTGAAGGGGCTTAATGCTTACATTCAAAGTGAGTATAAATCCAATATGGTGAGAGAATTGGGAAGTATAAGAAGATCTTACGGTACGGTAGAAGTAGAGGACTTTGAAAACATATGTGGGCGAATCGAGATAGTACCAAAGTATAATGCATCGGGAGAGATTGAGAGGACCAAGGGAGGCTATGTCAAAACTCAAGTTGATACTAGTGATGAATTAATTAAAGGCATTTTGACTGGAGAAGAGACTTCGGAATTAAGGGCCATTAAAGATGATAAGGGTAAAGTGGTCGAATGGGAATTGTCCAATGGTCATAAATTGACCGAGGACGGGCGTAAGAGTATTGCCGCTAAGATTATCGGTGCGCACTATGATGGTAGCACTGCACTAGAGCACAAAGGAGATAAGCTAATTGAGAGTGTTGCTCCATGGGCTGAGAATATGCAGCCACATGAGTTAAAACGATTCCAGATGGCGTTTAAAGGGACTGTTACTGAGGATGGTTTAGTTCGTTCCAGATTCTCGTCCTTAATGGGAGATTTTTGGAAAATTTTTGAAATCGCTATCAGAAAAGGCGGCTAATCCTAGCTGAATAAATCACCTCAACCCAGTTCCTAGCAGCAACCACCGTTGTTCGCTGGGAGCTCCGTGTGGTGTGATAATAGGGCGGACCCATGAGCGGGAGTGAAATTCAAAGTGAATATTACCATCATTTTGAGCTGCGCTCTGCGGAGGATTGCGATCGGTCACACCTTTTCTAACAGCCTCTCTTAGCACGCCATCGAATCTACTACTTCCTGATGATTTTTTTACTGCGACCGAAACAAGGTTTCCTGATTTGTCGATTACCGCATCTACAACGGCAGAGTCAGAAATGGCTGCGATATCTGCGGCACGTAGGAGCTCCCAGCCGGCTTGGCGCATTTCGCCGAATACCCTAATGGCAACTCTTTGCACAAATACAGCGTACTGAAAGGCTTTTGTATTGAGCAAAGTTAGGTCTCCGTCTGGCAGCTCAGGAAGGTAATCTGGAACGCCTTCTATTCCGTAGAAAGCCGCGCCGCTACCTGGCGCTCTGGAAAACTCTTTCGTTATTTGCTGGGTGGTCTGATCGGAATCAGTTTTTTGCTCTTTAGGTTTGGTTGCATATTTAGCAAGTAGGTTTTCGTCTCTGAGGAGGAGTGGCTTTTTTTGATTTTGTTTAAATTTAGTCTCGGATTGGTTCTCGAGCTGCTTTGGCTCAGAATTAAAATTTTTATTCTGAGCGGATTTAGTAGCGGGTGTAGCGGGAGTCTTCTCGCCCGGTGCGCCACCGTTGTCTCCTCGCTTAACGCTTTCTTTCTCGGTGGTGGCGGAGATATCTGATTTAAGTTTAGCATTTGGGTTTGGTTGGTCAGTTTGGGCGAGGTCTGGTGTTGAGACTATTTTAGGCTCGGGTATCTTAATCTGAGGTGGAGGTTCAAAGAAGCTGACCGACATTTCGGTTGGTGATTTTGGTAATGGGGGAAGGTTAACCGCTGAAATCACGATAAAATGAGCCAGGGCCGATATGAGAACCGTTAAAATAAGCTTGCTGTTGTTTACTGATTCGTTAAATCTCATTATAATCCGAGGAACTTAGATACAGATATCGCATTATTTTAACCGAAGGAAAACAAAATGCTTGGTCTTAGCCCCCTCGAACTCGCCGTCATTGCTGTTTTGGTAGTACTCCTTTTTGGCACTAAGAGGCTCCCTGAGTTGGGCTCTGGATTGGGCAAGGCTATCAATAATTTCCGACGCTCATTTAAAGAGGGCAGCGCGATTGATGTAACCCCAAAAGAGGGTGAAGAAAAGAAGTAGGGATTCGTTCATTGAGGCCCTCCTCCGCTATTAAGATTTTTAATTAAATACTACTGAACGGTAAGTTGGGAACTTTTGGAAAGCCCTAGTCTAGGCAGATCTTATTAGACTTAGCTCTAAGACACGTCCTTGCAAATATTTAACGGGCCTAACTCTGAGCCCGAACGCTATAAATTCTGATTGAAAAATATGCGGCATCTTTTATCTCGTCGCCCATTAGTGCGACCGCAAATTTCTCGCTACGGTTCGGTCCGATTGCTAATTTGCGAGGACCTTTGGCAGTTTGAATGTCTTCTATCAGTTTCGGAGATAAAGATTGAATTCTGGTATTCACCAGGGTTCCGCCCGAGGCGCTCATCGATTTTTTGATTAGGTTGCCTTCTCTGTCGAAAGCTTGCGCTTCGAGATTTACTGAGCCGTAAATGGTGTCGGTGGTGTTCTGAATCTCGCCGTAAACAACCGCGATCTGCTCGCCGCTATCTAGGGTGACTTTTGTAAAATCGGTCTTTGTGATGTGCAGCCCAGATGGAGTCATGCGAGGGGCTGATGGCACGATTGCTGAAATGATTGAGCTAGCGGAGCCAGGATTTTTTACTAGGTAAAAGCTAAGGAGCCCGAGGGCAAATAGGAACACTATAATTGGCGTGGTGATTGTGCCGAGATCTTGCCATTTGCTCTGAGCGATTGTGGCGCCTGAGGGGACTGCAGGATTAACAGATTTTTTTGAGAAAAAGTTAATGTGCTTTAAGAGTTCGGCAGCCTTTATCTCTCTGCGATTGCGCATGTCTTTAATTGGCGTAATTGGAGATGTCGTTTCTCTTTCGTGTGGTGCTGAAAGCGGCGTTTCAGTTTTTGGGGTCGATGAGATATTGAAATTTTTTGCTGGAGTTGATTTTAGCGGCGAGGAGGCAGTTAGGCGCTCAGCCGCAGCAGCACGCATTTCAAGTAAATCGATTTTAAATACATGATCGCAACGAGAGCAGTGAAAATTTGGGGCATGGTAGCGATCTACTACCTCCTTCTTGATGCAGAATCTTGTCTTGCAAGAAGGGCAATCGATTATCGTTTTGCCAGTTTGGTCGATGCTTTGTTGTGCCGCCATAGCCATCATTAGTAGCCTATTCGCGATAATAAAACACTTTTTGTTTTGAGTTGGCTAGAGGGGGCTGAAAAACTGTATGTTTTTTCAATCCCCCATAACTTTAACCAATGTAAAGTACTACTTATTTTTTCACTAGGGGTTATTTTCAAGATTTTTAATTTTTCTCGAATTTTTTGCGTGGCGTATTTGGGTTGAATTTCTTTTACTCCAACCTTGGGTTGGGGCAAGAATGCGTGGGGTTTAACAATCAACAAAGGAGATACTCCCATGACCGACGCAATTTTTGAACAGGCTCGCAAACGGCTAGATGAGGCTTTGAAATACTACAAGGCGGATGCTGAGACGATTGAGCGTCTGCGCAAACCTAAATCTGCGCTCCATGTGTCGGTTCCAGTGCGGATGGATGATGGCTCCCTTAAAGTTTATGACGGGTATCGCGTTCAGTATAGTGATGTTTTAGGGCCGGCCAAGGGCGGGATTCGGTATCACCCGAATGTTTCTTTGGATGAAGTTAAGACATTAGCATTTTGGATGACCTTTAAGTGCGCTGCGGCAGGATTGCCATACGGCGGCGGCAAGGGCGGGGTGATTGTAAACCCTAAAGAGCTTTCATTGGCTGAGATTGAGAGGTTGAGTCGGTCTTATATCGCTGCGATTGCCGATATGATCGGCCCAGATGTGGATGTTCCGGCGCCAGATGTTTACACCAATCCGATGATAATGGGTTGGATGGTTGATGAATATTTAAAAATCAAGCGGTCGTGGCAGCCCGCAGTTATCACCGGAAAGCCAATAGCTCTGGGGGGGTCATTGGGGCGTGACGATGCTACCGCACGAGGTGGATTTTATTCGTTGCAGTGTTTGCGGTCTAAGTTAGGTCTGGGTTCAGGTGAGTTGACTGTAGCGATACAGGGTTACGGAAATGCTGGATATCACTTTGCAAGAATAGCTAAAGAGGCTGGCTACAAGATTGTAGCGGTTTCGGATTCAAGGGGTGGAATTTATTGTGCAAGTGGATTGGATCCAGAGGCGGTTCAGGCTCATAAGGATAGCACCGGATCGGTAGCTGGCATGGCTAGGACCGATAAGATTTCGAACGATGACGTTCTGGCGATGAAGGTTGATGTCTTAGTTCCAGCAGCCTTGGAGAATGTTATTACCAAAGCTAATGGCGACAAGATTGCAGCAAAAGTTGTTGTCGAACTGGCGAATGGACCGATCGATAACGATGGAGATGCTATTTTGAACCAGAAGGGGATCCATGTAATTCCAGATATTTTGGCTAATGCCGGGGGGGTTACGGTCAGTTATTTTGAGTGGGTCCAGAACAGGCAGGGGTATTATTGGGCCGTTCAGGAAGTTCATGAAAAGCTCAAGGCGAGCATGGAGAAGGCTTCGATGGCTATCTATGAGATCAGCAAGGGTAACAGAACCTCGTTAAGGACAGCCGCGTATATCTCGGCGGTCAAACGAATTGACGAGGGAGTCAAGGCAAAAGGTACCCACCGCAACTTCGCGGCGGCCTCCCGCTAACCCTGGTCCACGAAGTGTCAGAGACCTCCACGAAGTGTCAGAGACTTCGTGGTAACTACAAACCTCTAAAAAAATCGGGGGGTTGTCTACGGACGCCCCCCTTTTTTATTCCCTCTTTATCCACGAAGTGTCAGACACTTCGTGTCAGGGTCTCTGATACCTCGTATTGAAATTGGGTTCACGAAGTCTCTGATACTACGGGTGGGGTTTCATAGACCCTGGGGGTAATAAAGTGCTACAGTCGGAGGATTAGATTGGACTCTGTCCCCGACTTCAAGTAACTTAAACTAGTTATATGAATAATATAGGGGTGACGGTAGCGTGCCGGTCTTCGTCCCTTATATTGTTGTTTTTAATGGACAGCCAGTGGAATCCACACAAGAAAATACCAAAACATTCGAAGGTGCTGTGGCAGGAACCTTTTTTGAAGTCAGGTTGGACTCATTTGATGGTCCTATCGATCTTCTTCTGCACCTAGTTAAAGGGAACGAATTATCTATCGAGCGCATATCCCTGGCAGCGGTAACCAGTCAGTATCTTGAGTGTATTGAAAAGATGCGTGACCTTGACCTCGATATCGCCTCTGAATATCTACTAGTTGCTGCCACTCTGCTTTCAATTAAGGCGGCAGTATTGTTGCAGGATCCTATTGAGCTTCAAAATGAGCCAGAAGAAAATCTTCCGGATCCTCATAAGGAGCTTCTTGAGAGACTGAGAGCGGCGCAAGTTTATAAAAATGGCGCAATGGAGCTCGGTAAGATCAGTATGTTGGGCATAGATGTTTTTCAACGCCCCTCGACACTTTCTGATTTTGAATCTCCCGAGGAAGTTTATCGCAAACATGATTCGATGCTTCTTGGTCAGGCTTTCAGAAAACTACTCACCCGCATAGGCAAAGAAGGCTTCCTTCTAAAATTTGAAGTCGACTCTGTTACCGTTGTTGAGCGAATGGTTCGTATTGTTGATACACTCAAGTCCGCAAAAGGGCCGATAGAATTCTCATCGCTATTCCAAGATGCGAAAAATCGAATGTCGATTGTAAATTCTTTCGTAGCAATTCTGGAGCTGTGCCGGCGTTGTGCGATAGTTGTTTTGCAACAAAACAGCTACCAGGAGATAAAGATTGCTCTGAGTGGAACTGATATAGATAAGAGCAATTTAACTTCAGAGTTCGATGTGCAGGGTGCCGAAGCCGCTGTAAAAGAGATGACAGTAAACGGGTAAAATTTTCTCAGAAGAGTTAGTTATGAGTGATGTAAATCAGAACGAAGTGAATCAACAGGAAGAGCACAAAAAAATCGACGGCGTAGTGGCGCAGCCTGTAACAGATGGAGGCACTTTAGTAGTGGCTAGTGACGGCGAAGTTCAGAACGCTGCTCCAGCTGAGGAGAGTGAATCAGAAAGCCAACCAGTCGAAAGACCCGAGGTACCAGTTGAGGATCTTCCTAAACTTTTTGAAGCGCTATTGTTTGTCGCAGGGAACCCAATCCCTTTTGATAAGCTTTGTGAAATTGCAAAAACCACAGAGGACGTAGCTAAAGAAGCTTTAGCAAAACTAAAAAATTCATTAGAGGAGCGCCAAGCCGCCTTCTCTCTGGTGGAAGTAAACGGGGCTTATCAGTTGAGGACAAAGGAGTTCTTTGCGCCGTTTATTCAGGAGATGAAGAGAACTCGGCCGAAGAGATTAAGCCCTGCTGCGCTGGAAACTTTAGCCGTAATTGCTTATCGTCAACCTGTTGTTAAGAGCGATATCGAAGGTATTCGTGGAGTAGATGTGGCTCCAACTTTGAAGACGCTCATAGATCGCAAATTGGTCCGTATTATGGGTTATCAGGCCACGGTTGGTCAGCCAGCTTTGTATGGCACAACCGAGCAGTTCCTAGAGATTTTTGGAATGAAATCTCTGTCTGATCTGCCATCTCTAAAAGATCTTCGGGAATTAAATGATGAGCCTGGCGAGGAAGAGTTAATGCAGGAAGAGTCGGGTGTAGCGGCTAATCCAGTAAGCAGCGAAGCTTCAGAAGCCGTAGCTCAATAAATTTTTTTAGGAATATCATGCGCAAAGTTCAATTTGTAAGGCTTCAGAAGTATCTTTCTGAGTGTGGAGTGGCATCTCGTCGTGCCTCAGAGGAGCTAATTATTGAAGGCGCTGTGTCTGTAAACGGTCAGATTGTGACTGAATTGGGCACAAAAATTGATCCCCAAAAAGACATGGTGCGAGTAAAAAAGAAGATTATTCGGCCAGAAGAGAAAGGTGTGATTCTGTTTCATAAGCCACGAAGGGTTGTTTGTACCATGAGCGACCCAGAGGGGCGTCCGACTGTGGCTGATTATTTAACAAGTAAGTATCGAT
>CAZWGK010000095.1:0-9522 GCA_964633685.1 uncultured Bdellovibrionales bacterium
TTTTTCTCTTCGGTTTTCTCTTCGACTGGATGATGATCTTCCGGCTTTAATGTCGGAAAGAGAATTACATCTCTGATCGAGACTGAATTGGTTAAGAGCATAGTAAGACGGTCAATACCGATGCCTTGGCCTGCCGTTGGAGGAAGCCCGTACTCAAGAGCTCTCAAGAAATCTTCGTCAACATCATGGGCTTCCTGATCTCCAGAGGCTTTTCTATTTGCCTGAGATTCAAAACGACCCCGTTGATCAACCGCATCATTGAGCTCAGAGAAAGCATTCGATGCCTCCATACCAGCTATAATAAGCTCGAATCTGTCTGTGATCTTTCTATCGTTATCGTTCGCTCTTGCTAAAGGTGAGATCGAGAACGGATGATGAGTAATAAAAGTCGGGTTTATAATCCGATCTTCTACCAGCTCGTCCCAGAGCGCCATTAAACATCGACCCCAATCACCTTTCTCTGGAAGATGAATCTTGTGGGTTTCAGCGACTTTATGAATATTTTTTATATCACTCAAATCGATATCACGAGATACGCCGCCAATAACATGAATAGACTCCTGCATCGAAAGCCGTGGCCATGGCCCCGCAAAATCGATCTCTTTGCCATTGAATGTTATTTTGGTACCGCCACAAATCTTTTGGACCAAAGTAGTAAATAGCTCTTCAGAGAGATTCATCAAATCTTCGAAGGTTGCGTACGCCATGTAAAACTCAAGCATTGTGAATTCTGGATTATGCTTGGTCGAAATACCCTCGTTTCTAAAGACCCGACTCAGCTCATAAACTCTATCAAAGCCACCAACAACTAATTTCTTCAGTGGTAACTCAAGAGATATTCTGAGGTGCATATCTAATCCAAGAGCATTGTGATGGGTGTTAAAAGGACGAGCATCGGCACCACCGGGAACACTCTGAAGGACTGGTGTTTCAACCTCGAGGAATCCTCGACTATCCAAAAAGTTCCTTATTTCCTTAATTATCTGGGCTCTCTTGCGAAAAGTATCTCTAACCTCGGGATTGGCAATCAAATCTACATACCGATGACGATATCTCGCTTCGATATCAGTCAACCCGTGCCATTTCTCGGGAAGCGGTATTAAGCACTTAGTAAGAAGTCTTGCTGACTTTGCCCAGAGACTCTTCTCTCCAGTTTTAGTTACAAACGGCAGACCCGACACCTCAATAATATCGCCAATATCTAGATCCTTGAACTTCTCGAAGGGCTCAGCCCCAATCTCGTCTAATCTGACGTAGGCTTGGATACGACCTACTGAATCAAGAACATTCACGAAAGCCGCCTTGCCCATAAATCGCAACGCAACGATTCGTCCGGCTGTGGTCATAAGTGGCACACTGCCAGCAGCCACCTTTCCGGGGTCAGTAACTGGAGCTGCGGCCGCAATATCAGCGGTGGAGGCATTTAGCTTGACTGAATTCGGAAACGGATTTCCCAAAGCCCGTAGTTTTTCCAACTTTTCAAAACGGACTAACTCCTGCTCACTTCTCTGAACCACAATGCCCTTCCTAGGAAATTAATGAAAAATTGACGGCTTGGAGTATAGGCTCATTTATGTAAGGGTGCAAACTTATTGAATAAGTCAGACAATAAACCCAACCGAAAAATCCCCTTAAGTGTCATATATTCACTTTTATAGAGAGGAGCCCTCAAATTCCCATGGCGGAGTGTTCAAAAACGGTGCTCCCCCGTTAAAAGGTGATTTCAACCGAGAGACCGACTGTCCTTGGATCCCCAAGCTGCACATACTCTTTTGGGGCGTAATCGGGAGGTTCCAGCCCAAAATCAAAACCTCTTACTCCGTATCGGCGGTCCAAAAGGTTTCTTCCCCAGAGACGCATTCGGATCCCATCTTGCTCAAAAACGAGCGAAGAGTTCAGTATCGCATACGATGAGGATTTCTGATCGTGGCTATCGTCATAATAAAATCCGTCTCGTCCTAAAAACACGGATTCAAAAAAAAGAGACTCGCCGAAATAGTACCTAGCTCCGACGGAATACTGCCAAGGAGAAACTGCTGAAGGTGCCCTATTGAGCAAATTGATATTCTCATCTGGTACCGCTGTATACTCGGAGTCAATCAGAGAGAACATTCCGAAGAGAACTACATCATCGATACCCACATACTCATAGCTTAGCTCCAACCCTAGAGACTCCCCTTCAGCAACACTCCTTGTCAGATATGTAAACGATAGTGGATCAAGCGGATTATTTTGATAGGCGAATTTAAGTTGAGCATCATTACGCCGCAAGAAGAACAAACTAGAGCCAAATCGCAATTCCCCATTCAATATCGACCCTTTCACTCCTAGCTCATTACTTAGAACAGATTCAGGACCGTAGATCCTAAGACTGTCTGGAATTGAGGTGCCTGAATTTACCCCGCCCCCTTTGAAGCCACGACTAAGGGTGTAATAACCGACTAGATCAGGTGAAAATTTGTATTTAAGACTGGAGCTACCTCCCAGCATTGAATCAGAAGGAGACTCTTTCAATCCAGTATCGTCAACGAAATTAATATCTCTTCTCTCGAGTCGAGCACCAACTACTAGTGCCCAGTTTTCATTTAGAGGAACCTCCTGTTCGCCAAAAACTGCCACCGCATCTGAGTCGTAGTTTCCCTGGAACTCACGGTAGGGCTCTCCTGAAAAATCATCAATAATACCTGTTTCTTCTTCTAATGAATTAAAACTAACTCCGTAAGAGTAACGAGAACTCATGCCCGACCTAACTCTATCTTGAATTCGAATTGAGGAACCAAAAGAATCTCGCTCTCTCCTGGTGGAGCTAAAGTAATCATACGGGGCGTAGATTCCCCAGAACTCATTACTTCCCCAATCTCCGTCGTAGCTGTACCTTTGTTGAGAACTAAGGATATTACTGATTAGCTCAAGTTCGGACTCATCTGTAAGACCAAGAACAACCTCTAAAGATGCTCCCGTGCCAACTAAAGAATCCTGACCCGGCCTATCTGATTCCACTGTAAAAGAATTGTCGATCGTAAAGGCATCGTAACCGTTCCTATTCGCAAAATCGATAATAGCTAATTTCGCTTTTGTGTTTGAGCTACCTTCATAGATTAATTTTAATCGGGTGCTCTCTTGATTAATTCTGTTGGTATCTTCAGCTTGTAGAGTGGTATTACTCCGATATCCGTTCTGGGAATTCTCAACTCGTGTAACTATGGCTTTAAATCCTGGAACTAAATCTCCACCCGAAGAGATAGAAGCTCCAGATAGCATCAGGTCGTCAGAGCCTTTGTCTAGACCGATTCTTCTTGAAACTCTCCGACTAGGCTCATCTGTGGTTACATCAATTACCCCTGCCAAAGCATTCGATCCAAAAGCGGTCATCTGTGGGCCTTTAAAAACCTCGAATGATTCAATGCCGAAAAATGGAATTGGCATTCCTAGTCCGCTGAAATCTATATTATCAACAAATAGCGCCACAGAGGGATTAGGCACGGATTCATACTGCTCAAACTCACCTATTCCTCGAATCTGGAAAAACCTAGGGGTAGTGCTACCTCCAGCAAATGAGAGCCCGGCTACAGAACCGGCAACATCTATAAAAGTAGTGGAGGAGTTTCTTAACTCCTCAGCATCAAGTATCGATACTGTTGAGGGAACATCAATTGGAGCTAGGTGTCGTAGAGAACCTGTTACCAAAATCTCAGTCGGCTTATCTGCCACGCTAGAGGTCGACTCAGCTGCGGCTTGCTGCTCGGCACTTATCCAAAACATCATGGCAAAGGTAAGTAGAAATAATTTTAATACGGGAAACGATGAGTGAGCGTGAGGTTTTGTTGTTTTCATAATCCTTCCTTCGCCAGCATTATCTGGATCAGGTTCAAAGGGTTTCGCCTCTTAAGACGTCTCAGGCCGGAGCCTCCCCTGGTTATCTCCTGGGACTATATAACGGACGTAATATTTTGCAAATTCAGGATTAGATTAACTACCGGTATTTTCGGACGAATCTGTCACACTTTGTTCATCAGGAATCCGCGCACCAAAACCGAGGCGGACCAAAAAGTCAGCAATTTTTTTGATTGCTCTAGTCTCTCGAAGGTGAACCAGATGCCCGCCTGACAACCAATGAGCCTCAGGTTGGCCCCAATGCTCCCACAACATCTTAGGATGCTTAGGAGGAACAATGTGGTCAGCTAATCCAGCAATTATCATGATTCGATTTATATCTAATTTCGGAGAGTGCGTTAGAGGAGAGTGAATTCGAAAAACCCGATTAAGATCATCAAGTGTAAGACCAGCACTCTTTAGCGCCTCGAATTCCTTTTTCTCAGCTCCAATCTCCCAGGCTAGACCAGCCATATCTGCTACCGGAACAATTGGGATACAAAACTCTAAATTATCTAATGAAGCCCAGAGCGAGGCTATGTATCCGCCCAGACTCATTCCGATACAACCGACCTCTGAGCGACCCTTGCTATTTAGATAGTTTCTTAACCTTCGTAAGTCAGAGATAGCCTGGCCTAGACCCTCATTAGTTCGGGCTATATGTGGAGCTGGAAAAGTGACCCTTCTTCCAGCCGCGTCTTTACACAAACGACTTCCATGAAAAGGAAGCTCAATTAGAATCACATCTAATCCCATGCGATAAAAATAGCCCGGCAGGAAAGCTAGAGCATTTAGACGTTGGTCGTCCATGGTCCAGCCGTGAAGGGCAACAATGGTGGCTTTTGGCTTTTCTGTATGACGCCAGTACCTCGCCTTAACTATTCGATTCCCCTTATATGAGAGAAACTCCTCTTCATACTCCTTACACTTTACCATGTAGTTACTTTTGAAGGAGATCTCTAATACATCGCCGTCTTCTAGTTTATGTATTAATGATTCTTTAACTTTTGGGATTTTTTTTCGGGGTGTGAAAAACTTCTCTGGTTTTTTAAAAAACTTTTTCTGAGAGTAAAACTCAATCCAATTCTTTAATCTACCAGTCTCAAAATCATAGATATGATCAAAGCTAACGAACCGTTCAATCTTGTCAGCGACCCAAGTAAGGGCTTTGGCAAGCTCAGTGCCGCCCGCCAGTGTGAGCTCCTCAAATTTGCTGAGGCCTGATGCATTTAATTTAACACTCTTGGTCTTCACTGATTCCCTTGATTGTTGAGTTAAATACTCAACAAAAAAAATACGACGTATCGAATATAATCGTCCTAACTATTTTATATCTGGAGTTAAGATTCAATACCTGGAACAATATCATGACAAAAACCTTATAAACTGCCCCAGGAATTGCATGGCAAACATACTCAACCGCAAATCTTCTGCTCTTAAATTAGCAAATCTTTTGGCCACCGTTGCCCTATCTTCCGCTGTAACAATGGCAGAGGACGTGACACCTGTTGATACAAAAGCCTCTATGCGAAACATCTTTACTTCTTATCGGGAACTTCAGGGGTACCTGGTAAAGAGCGACCGATTTTTCGATCCTGCTAATTCCGAGCAAATTCAAAAACTGCTCTCTGAAATTCGCACAGGATTTCACTCTGCCGAAAATCTCGATAAAAAATACACCCAGCAACCAGGGTTTTTAACCAACATATCCATAATGACTGACACCCTTAAACAGGTTGCCAAAGATATGGAGACATCTCCCACTGATTATGATCTCTTGAGATTGAGAGCTATTTCACAGAACTGCTTTAGTTGTCACTCAAGCTATAAGCCAGAGTCATCTTTTGAAGCCACTATTCCTCCTGAGATTGATAAAGACCTCTTGGCCAAGGCGAACTACCTAGCAGCGACTCGACAGTTTGAAGCTGCTCGTAAAGCATACATAGAGGCGGCCCAAAGTGCTGAGGGTGAAAAATCCCCTATTCAGCCGCTCCGTCAGTGGTTGGTTCTTGAGACTCGTATTTATGATGAACCATCTTCTGCGATAACAGAGCTAGAGAGGTTCATAAAAACAAGAAAGAAACTCCGAGAATTTGAACGGGGTGAAATTCAGAGCTGGATTGATGGACTACACCGATGGAAGCGGGATGCGATAGCCCTACCTCCCGTAAAAAAGGCCGAATTCCTACTCCGCCAAACAATCAGCTCGCCTGAACCTGCTTATGCCCGAACACCAGAGGTAGAGGTGCTTAGAGCCAGTGGCATACTTCATAGAGCTTTTGCAGATAATTCTATAACTTCAAAAGATAGAGGACAGGCGCTGTATATCTTAGGATTAAGCTACAGTAAGCTCCCCCTATTTTTCCCTGATGAACTACCTGAGTTTTATCTAGAGGCTTGTGTTAGGGAGAATCCAAATACAACAGTGGCACGATCTGCCTACAACCTGTTTAAAGAAATCATTACACTCGGCTACACCGGTAGCGGAGGAACTCACATTCCAGGCGACATTCTAGCCAAAATAGATGAGCTTTACCGAGTAGCCCACGGGATTCCAGATATCAACGAGAGAGTCTAGACCCGTCAGGCTAACCCTTTGTATTAAGATCTCTTTTGGGCAGAAAGAACGGCCTTACGTATTCTTATACTTTGAGGCGTAACCTCTACCAATTCATCAGCAGCGATGAAATCAATCGCTTTCTCCAAAGTCATCGGAGACACCGGGGTAAGGATAATGTTTTCATCTCTACCAGCAGCTCTGATATTTGTTAGTTTTTTAGTCTTGGTAATGTTCACGTCTAGATCGTTATCACGATTATGCTCCCCGATTACCATGCCCTCATAAACTGGATCGTTCGGGATGACAAAAATGGATCCTCTTGGCTCCAAGTGGAAGATAGCATATGCAACGGCTTCCCCTAGTCTATCAGCAACTAATGACCCTGTAACTCTGGTTGCGATATCCCCGCGGAACTCTTCGTACCCTTCTAGGTATGAGTTGAGCAATCCAGTTCCTTTGGTATCAGTTAAGAACTCATTTCGATACCCTATCAAACCTCTCGATGGAACGGAGAACTCTAATCGAACTCTACCTGTACCGTGGTTGACCATGTTGGTCATACGACCTCGACGTTGAGATAACTTTTCAGTTACCACGCCCACGAATCTCTCATCGCAATCAACAAAAAGGTGCTCAATTGGTTCAAGTGTCTTTCCATCTTTCTCTTTGAAGATAATTTCGGGACGACCCACACTTAATTCAAATCCCTCTCTTCTCATGGTCTCAATTAGTATGACCATTTGAAACTCACCCCGACCTTTTACGATAAAGCTCTCGCCATCAGGGCTAGACTCAACTTTAAGGGCCACGTTGTGTTGACACTCTTTCCTTAGCCTCTCACCGATTTTACTCGAGAGAACATACTTACCTTCCTTCCCTGAGAATGGAGATGAATTGGCAAGAAACTTCATCGAAATAGTTGGCTCATCAACAACTAATCTCTTTAACGCTTTTGGATTTTGAGGATTGGTAATGGTGTCACCAATCTCTACATCCTCAATTCCGGCTAAAACCACAACCTCCCCAGGCTGAGCCTCCACAGCATCGACTATTCGAACGCCTTCATAACACTGGAGCTTTACAATTCGCATCGGGTTATGCTTACCATCTTTATCAATCCGGATTGCTGCCTCATTCTGGCGAGCGCTTCCGTTAAATACCTTACCGATAGCCAGACGACCGACGTAATCAGAGTAAGCCAAATTAGAAACTAAAAGCTGAAACCCTTCCTCTGCATTGTAGCTAGGCGGCGGAATCTCTTTTAAAATTGTGTCAAACAGAGGTGAGAGATCTTTACCTTCGCCCTCTAGGGAGGTTTTTGCCATCCCATCTCTACCAATTGCGTATAGCACTGGAAAATCAAGCTGCTCGTCACTAGCCTCTAAATCAATAAAGAGGCCGATAATCTCATCATGGACTTCTTTTACTCGGGCGTCTTTACGATCAATCTTATTAATACAAACTATTATTTTCTTCCCTTGATCTAGAGCCTTCTTTAAAACGAATCGAGTCTGTGGCAATGGTCCCTCAGATGCATCAACCAACAAGATAGCTCCATCGACCATCATTAGAGCTCGCTCAACCTCTCCACCGAAATCGGCGTGGCCAGGAGTATCCACAATATTGATCTTCACATCTTTGTATCGAACGGCGCAGTTCTTGGCGGAGATAGTGATTCCCCTCTCACGCTCAAGATCCATGCTATCCATAACCCTCTCGGCAACCTCTTGGTTGTCGCGGAAGGTTCCGGCAAACTTAAACATCTGGTCCACCAAGGTCGTCTTGCCGTGGTCAACGTGAGCAATGATCGCAATGTTTCTTAATTTCGGATTGGTAGCGTTGTTGGACACAGTCCCACTCATATAAGAGATAAATTAATTTTTGCGTTTAGATTTTTTTCTCTAGATCGCACAACGCACAATGCGTTGGAGCCTCACTAAAAGGAATTCCCAAAAGCCGGGCTGCTCCTGCTTTAATACACTGAATCGCTTCTTTTGGCGAATCTGTAACATATACTAGCTTTAAATCGCTCTGAGAGATGGTCCCCTCAGCCAAAAGCCGATCTACAACGAAATCCCTAAGTCCCTGCCAATACTCAGTTCCCATCAAAATCAGGGGAAAATTGCTCATTTTACGATTCTGAAGCAGGGTAATTGTCTCGAATATCTCATCGAGGGTTCCAAAGCCCCCCGGCAGGGCCACAAAGGCACACGAGTATTTAAGGAGCATCAATTTTCGAATGAAAAAGTAATCAAATTCGACCCAGGAATCGAGATACGGGTTTGGTCTCTGCTCTTTTGGTAGCTTTATGTTGCAACCGAACGACTTACCACCTTTATCTTTAGCCCCCCTATTTGCGGCTTCCATAATGCCTGGGCCGCCACCTGTCATTACTGAAAATCCATCCTCAGCCAGAAGCGCACCTAACTCCCTGGCTAATTGATAATACTTATGGTCCTCCACGAATCTGGCTGAGCCAAAAACAGTAACGCACGGAGCAATATCCCGGAATCTCCAAAATCCCATCACAAACTCAGATAAAAAATGAGCCGCCCTTATACCATCAGAGAATAAACTCCGTCCCTGAGCTAAAAAATGGGCCTCATGCGGAGAGCGACTCCCCCGCCCCCAGGCACTCCTCTCGCTACCATCGCCATTTTTGTGATTATTTAAGAAAAGCATACCGTGATGACTTTTTTTATTAATATAGGATATAAATACTCAAATAATTAAATATATTTTATAGCTGTGCCAGATATCCGTTTTGACCCTAGAAATGTAGCCCCTAAGAATGGCCCCCTGGAGGGAGCCAAGGTAGGACTATCCCTCCGTCAATATAGAAGACTTCTCAGTAAAGTCTTAGGGGAAGGTCTGTGTTCTTTAGATGAACTTCGCCAAGAAAACTGTTTTAGCAAAGAGACTCTCAACCAAATTGACCTACCGAGGTTAACCTTAGAAGAGCTTTCCCAATCGAAGCTAGATGGATTTAAAAAGCTCCTATTTAGAACTCATGACGGCCTCGGAGTAGAGAGTGTAATTATCCCCCTTCATAAGCAAGGCAAGGTAACTCTGTGCCTATCCTCACAAGT
>CAZWGK010000096.1:0-9491 GCA_964633685.1 uncultured Bdellovibrionales bacterium
CCAGGCACATTCAAGAGCTTATGCCGATTTTGAGGCAACATATTGATAGCGATGAAGTTTTTCGCTCTTGTGGTTTTAGAGATTTTCTATTCTGAGATTACGATCAAAAATGCAATTTGGCACCTCCTGGTCGGCCTTAACAAATGCTGGAAGCAAGGCCTGGCATCGAGTCAGATGCTCGAGTGATTGCTCCACAATAGTTGGAATTACGGCCAATTCTGACCATATTTACGTGTCGCGCGATTCTGGAGTGAATTGGTCTACTCTATCTTCTCTAGGTTACAGGAATTGGAGACACATCACAGTATCTGGAGATGGCTCGAAAATATTTGCTGCCGACCTAGATGGAAACACAATTAGCGGAGATCTAACCTTAACTACCGCGGGAGCACCTTATGCCGCTACTTCATTGAGAGGGCTAATTAAATTAATCTACGCGGGCAGCGATAAATTTACAGTCAGCGAATACAAAGACGTACAGTTCTACTAAGCCTCTTATCCTTTAACCAATCCCCCAAGAGTCAGCTTCCTTTGCCCCAGAGCATACACGCCGTAAAGAACTATGAATAAGAACTGATGGGCATGAATTATCAGTGAATAACCAAAAGCAATCTCACTAGGCAATCCGAGTAGCGCAAAGGCCGCCACACATCCGGTTTGAAAAACGCCAATGAATCCTGGCGCACTAGGTGCGGCTACCGCTAGAGCCACTACTACTGTTAGAGTAATAGCCAAAAATCCTGAGGCCACATCAGGAAACATATAAAGACCCACTAAGAATGATAGCCATACCGTCGTCCAAACAACACTGGATAGCACCACACTCATTAGTAATCTTTTCGGATCCCTAAGCACGGCAGCTCCTTTCATGAGCCCCTCGATTAGATTCTTAATTTTGCCGTTTAAACTTTCCGGAATAAATCGCAAACAGAGCTGAAGGATCTGCAAAATTAAATTTGGGCAAAATGCACTTAAGAGCATGAAAACAAAAATTCCACCGCCAATCACAGCCAAGCCCATTGCCCCACTCATCGCCCAAGAAGGCAGCGTCGGCAGGCTAGAAGAAATACAAGCAAGAATAATTAAAACGGTAGCGAGATCGAAAAATCTCTCAATCACAACCGAGGAAAAAGTCACAACAAATGGCTGGCCTGTATCCTTGGTGAGAAGAAACGGCCTCACAAACTCCCCTGCCCTTAAAGGAAGCACATAGGACGCCATATTACCAATCATGAGGGAGTCAAATAAAATCTTCATAGCAGGTGCAGGAGCATCTCCTGGTAAAAGATACCGCCACCTAAACGCCCTGACTAAATAGTGAAGAAGAAGCACGAGAGTCAGCGGAATAAGATATATATAGTCAACCTGCTTTAACACTTGAGCAAGCTTCCCCCACTCAAGCCCAGAGCCTATCCAAATTAAGAGCGCGAGACTAACTCCCCAACTGAGAATAGCCTGAAACTTTTTTGATTTAACTAGAGACATCTTTAGTACTGAATGGGGGCCAGCTCTTGCCCGACAAGTTGACTCAACTTGCCGATAGCCACGTTGTGATTATACCTAGCCTGAAGAAGACTAATCTTCATCATGGCGTAAGCAGCGATTCCCTCCATTAAAGTCTTAGGCTCACCAATACCAACCTCATAATTATTAGAAGCTGATACCATCCAGGCGCGCGCAGACTTAGTACCTTCATGAGCCTCTTTTATCTGTGCTCGATATTCCAAAACCTTTCGATAAGCCTGCTCGATCTCAAGAGGGAGACCTATCTTTGCATAATCCTGCTTTGTTTTTAGGCCTCGATACTGCGCCTCGGCCTGAGCAATCTTGGCTTTAGTGCTCCAGATGTTTAAATTCCAATTAAAACCGATAGCGGGACCACCACCAACAGGCCCGAATCCATCATCTCTCAAGAATGGATTGTAGGTGTTATCTCTCGAACCCGATTTACCACCGTGCAACTCAGCGCCCACAAATACCATCGGATACAGTGATGATTCCTCAACCTTAACAAGATTTTGGCGAGCCTCTATGCCGGCATAAAGTTGCTTAATTTCTGGGCGATGCTCCCAGGCAAGTTCGACCAGCTTGTCTAAATTATCCACCGTTAACTTCTCTTCCTGTAGATAGTCCGGTTTTGTTTTAAACTTCGGCTCTATTCCAGAGAATCCTGCGAGAGCGGCTCTTGCCATCGGCAGACCTTGATCTGCAGTGGCTAACTGCCTATTTAACTCAGCCCTTCCAACATTCAATCTCTGAATGTCAGTTTGGCTAACTTCACCTTCACCTTCCTCAAAAAGTTCGTTGGCTTTTTTGATTGCTTTATCTAAATAACCGCCAACTTCATCCCCTAATTCAATCGCATCCGAGGCCAAGAGGTATCCATAAAATAACTCTTTTATTCGCTGAATAACCTCACCCCGTTTAATATCAACCTCTGCCTTTTCAACATCTATCCCAGCAGTCGCTGCCTTCACGTATCCCTCTAACTTACCCCAGGTCCATACTGGAATCGCTGCCACCAACACTCCTCTGGCAAAAGGAGCAAAGCCGTTAAAATCGTTAGTGCGATCTGTAGTTCCTAAAAATTTCGACTCAGGAATTACAACTTTATTCCCGTCCTTATCAAAACCGTAAACCTCCTGGCCATTCGCTCTAGCATTCGGATGGATACCGGCGAACCCTAAAAAATCTATGAACCCGTAATGTCCTGCTTCGGCCTCATCTAGGCGCGCCTCAGCAAAGTCGATGTTAAAATAAGCCTCTTTAATCTCAGGACTTCTCTCAACCGAAGACTTAATGAAATCGCCGAGTGTTTTTGCAGAATCGGCAACCGCTATGCACGGAAGGCAACAGAGAATACTAAGGGTAAGATGAAGAGATCGCCATTTCATTGTTGAGTCCTAAATTTAAAGGCTATGTATATATATAGCCGAACGACGGTCGAGAGGGCCACACCTAATCCAATACGGTTATATCAAGCGAATTCTTGGTCAATCGCCCCGTCCTTCCGAATATAGAGGGTCTTGAATCCCTATTTATCTGATCCAATCGCCTGTGCGCCAAGATTTGCAAAACAGATTCACTGCCGACCTCTGCCACGACCTGAGCTTCATCTGGATGCAACAAAATAATGGCAGCATAGCAAAACTGCCCATCTATTGAATGCTGAACTCTCGGCATAGACGCAAACGTATTAACTAGAATCGATCTGAAATTACATGAAAGCTTAGCCCAGACTGGGACTTTACTGCTTACACCAATACCTAGCTGTAAATTTTTTGTATCAGAAAGATACGCCAGCAACCAACCAAGAGCTAGCGGCCCTCTACCTAGTTCTTTTATAGTCTCTTGGTCTGGCAACTCCCCTGCATGAATCTCTGCCTGCAAAATCAACTCAGACCCAATCTGAGAGTTTTGAGTCTTTGATACACCATTGGCCAGAGCCCTAAGGCCGTTGGTCACAAAAACAAATTTTCTAGAACTCTCATCGCCCATGCGATAAATGGCACAGTCGACAGGCGCGAAGACCCCCTTGGTGTTTTTGAGAAGATCTCCTAATCCCAGTGCCGCCACCTCCTCGTCAGGTCTAATGGTAAACATCGAGAAAGGGCGTCCGTAGAGTGCTTCAAATGGCTCCCAAGCAGAGCCTAAGATTGGTGTAAAAAACTCACCGAGGTCTGATACCTTTACTGGATACTCAAGTGGGGATTTTAAAAATATATCCGCACCACTCAACCAATCCCGCTCAGTAGTGCCTTGTCTATTATGAATCGCTAGAAATCTACCTAATTGAGACAATCTATTAGAGTGCCCGTAAGCAATGACCTCATATCTCACCAAAGATATGATGCCCCTTACATATCGCTCTAACTTCTTAGGTCTTAATTTGGTAAAGAAGGAGATCTGCTCACCTACCTCTTCAATAAAATTTCGCCCTTCAAGAATATTAGGGAATCGTTCGCGCTGAAAAGAGACTAGGTCAGTGCATTTTTCAAATACTGGAACCTTTACGCTCTCTTTGATAAGGCGAAACTCTTTTCCAATATCTTCTTTCTTATTTCGGGTTAAAATGTCTGCAAAAATAATTCCAAATTGCTCAAGATATACCGCCCTACCACTCTCGATAGCTCTAGCGATGACAGTTGAGATGCCAAAATTCAGAAGGCGACGCTCTTCTTCACTACTTTCAATCAGAAACTCTAACCAGTTTTGAGGAAGAGAGTTATTCTGTACAAGTTGAGCTGGGGATTTGATTCGAATACTTTCTTGCGCCCCTGGGGCTGCGATATCGTGCATAAATCCTATTGATTACTTACTACAAGATCGGGAGCGAGAGCCTACCTTAACAGTAAAGAGAGGTCCAGTGAGTTTGATTTGATTCCATTAGTAAGTAGGGATATATTCCCTGTGCTAATTAAACCCATTATGGCAAAACTCTACTTTAGACACGGCACCGTTAGCAGCGCAAAGACTCTTAATCTTCTTGCGGTCGCATATAATTATAAACAGCAGGGCAAAAAAGTTCTTCTGATTAAGCCGGCCTTTGATAATAGATTCGGCGAAGACAGTATTCGCTCCAGGGCGGGACTCGAACAGAAAGCTGATTTATTAGTTTCGGATACCACAAAAATTCCAGACTCCGCACTCGAGGGCATCAGTTGCGTATTAGTAGACGAAGCTCAGTTTCTAGGGACACAGATAATCAATCAATTAAGAGAGATCTCTGTTTTCAAGAATATTCCGGTAATCTGTTACGGACTTCGCGCCGATTTTAGAAGTGAATTATTTGAGGGTTCAAAGAGATTACTAGAACTTGCAGATACTATCGAAGAAGTAAAAACTACCTGCGCATTCTGTAATCGCAAAGCCATAATGAATTTAAAACATTCTAATGGGGTTGCTACGATTGAAGGTCCCAGCGTGGATTTAGGGGCTGAGGAGAAATACTTTCCAGCCTGCTACTCTTGCTATCATGAGCAACTAAAAGCCGCTAAAAGTCCTGTTTTTCCAACATCAGAGCAGTTTATTCTATTTAAGAATCAGCTTTAGCGAGCCCATCAAGAGACGGGCTCGCATCCTATGCAATTGCAACTTAGGCAAGAGCATTCAACCGCGCGATCCTCTCCTCCATACTTGGATGAGATGAGAGCAGTTGAATGAATCTTGATGGGCGACCAGATATCTTAAATGCTGCCATAGACTCGTGCTCGTCTTCATTCATAGGCAGTCTGCCATTGGCGCGCCCTAGGAACTCAAGAGCGGAGATCATTCCAGCTTTCCCTGATAACTTCGCTGCTCCGGCATCAGCCCTGAACTCTCTCTGCCTAGAGAACCACATCACAACCATCGAACCAAGAATTCCTAAAACAATATCTAAAACTAATGTGACCAACATTCGGGTCATCGCCTGGGATTCCTCTTTGACGTTCTTGCTAACGACGTAACCGATTACCCGAGCAAAGAACATTACGAATGCGTTTACGACTCCCTGCAAAAGAGTCATGGTCACCATGTCGCCGTTTTTAATGTGCGCAACTTCGTGGGCTGCAACAGCTTCAACCTGTTGTCTATTCATGGAGCGAAGCAAGCCCGACGAAAATGCTACTAACGATCTACTCTGAGAAGGTCCAGTGGCAAAGGCATTCAGCTCAGGACTCTCATAAATTCCCACCTCAGGCATGGTTGATAAACCCGCCCCCCGAGAAAGGTTATGAACCATCTGAAGGATATCCGCCTGCTGGCCGGGGTTCTGAGGATCGATAACTTTGACGCCCATCATCCACTTCGCCATCATTCTGGACATAGCTAGGGAGATGAATGCACCGCCCATACCCCAAACTAAGCAGAAGGCCATAAGGTTATTATAATTGAGCCCGTTGCGGTCGAGGTATGGCTGAACCCCCAATAGATTTAAAACTATAGATATAGTGGTAATGACTAATATATTAGTAAGAATGAATAGAGTAATTCTCTTAAACATCTGATCCTCTTAAATAAAAAGGTAGTTTATCCACCTTGAGCCGTATTTTAGGGATACAATCCTAAGAGCACAAGAACCTGGTACCTAATCTTAAAAAGTATTCATTTAATGAATTTCGCTACCTTTGGCCACGATATAGAATCTAAAGAGATATCAAATATTTATAAAGTTAGTTTATGAAGCTAGTAGAGCTCCCGTCGAGCCCCATCATCTGCAAAAATTTAGTGAAAGGAACCTGGCACCTTCCCACATCCCAAGAAGGGGCTAAGGTGATTTCGCCGTACACCGGAACCTGCATCGGCGAGGTAAAGTTCAGCACGAAAGCCGACATAGACCAGGCTGTTGCCGCTGCCAAAGAGGCGTTTCCAAAATGGAAGGCAACCCCAATCAAGGAGCGATGTGCTCTAATTTTCAAATTCCGGGAATTAACCCTAGCTAGACTCGATAAGTTATCCAACCTAGCAGCAGCCGAAGCCGGCAAAACAGTCGAGGAAGCCAGAGCTGGAATACTAAAAGGGCTCGAGGTGGCGGAATATGCCCTAAGCCTACAAAATATAAACTCCGGCGGCATAATGGAAGTCAGCCGAGGAGTCACTTGTGAGTATCGCAGAGAACCTCTTGGAGTAGTGGTTGGAATCTCGCCATTTAATTTCCCAGCGATGGTGCCTCTCTGGATGTATCCAATTGCTTTAGCTCTCGGCAACTGCTTCATACTGAAACCATCCGAAAAGGTCCCATTAACTAGCCAATTAATAGGCGAAATAATCATAGAGGCAGGATTTCCAGCCGGAGCGTTCTCTATCGTCAACGGCGGCAAAGATACTGTTGAAATGTTAATAGACCATCCAGACGTAAAGGCGGTCGGATTTGTAGGATCCTCGCCTGCTGCAAAAGCGGTTTATACTCGAGCCACCACTCAAGGCAAACGGGCTCTCTGCTTAGGTGGCGCCAAGAATTCCCTTATCGTAGTTCCAGATGCTGACCCAAAAGTAACTGTGCCCGGAGTGATTGCTTCATTTACTGGATGCGCCGGACAGAGATGTATGGCAGCGAGCTTAATGATAGCCGTTGGCAACTCAGATGGAATCATTCAGCAGATAAAAGAGAGAGCTGCAACCATGGCCATCGGCTGTGGCATGGGAGCAATTATTTCTAAAGAAGCTAAGGAGAGAATTATTGCCGCAATCAATAACGCTGAGGCAAGTGGCGCCAAGATAATTCTAGATGGCAGAAATGTTACTCCTCCCGCAGGTCATGAAGGCGGATTCTGGGTTGGTCCAACAATAATCGATCACGCTAAACCAGAGATGGAATGCTCCAAAACCGAGATATTTGGCCCAGTTTTAACAATCGTACGCGTAAAAGATCTTACCGAGGCGCTGTCAATTGACGCCCGCTCAAGTTACGGAAACGCTACCTCTGTTTTTACCACAACAGGAAGTGTTGCCAGAAGAGTAGCCGAAGCATCGTCCTCGGGCATGGTTGGCATTAACATTGGTGTACCAGTTCCTCGGGAACCATTCTCGTTCGGTGGAACTAAGGATTCTAAATTCGGGCACGGCGATATCACGGGTGAATCATCACTAGATTTTTGGACTGACAGAAAGAAAATTACAACCAAGTGGGATGTTCAAACAGACACCACCTGGATGGGTTAAAGGAGTACTATGCCAAGAAGCGGCAGAAAACATATTGTTTTAACATCTCATCCTAGCATGGGCGGACCAACACCTTTGCCAATAACTTGGGGAGCAAAAACCCCAGCCGAACGTGGACCGATCGCTACCATAAATAATCCGGGACCAAGAAACTGCATTGGTGCTCACTCAGGCTCATACTCTGTTTATAAAGCATTAGCCGTTGCCGCTGGCGCGCTAAATCCACTCCACAAACCTGATTTAACTAACACTGCTCCCTCAACACCTATCGGACCTTTTCCAAGTTGGGGGAATCCAGAAGCAATTGTTAGCCTTGACCCTTGGGGCTCTACTGTTGCCGAGAACTACAAGGAGCTCCTTAAAGCTGGATATAATATTCAACCAACAATTGCGATTACAACTGCGCATATCTCGATGGCTGAACTTACTGATGCTATGCAGGAAGGCCGACTGAAGGCTGACGGCAAAATACTCACCGAGAAAGGAGACGTTGCAGTTACAAAAGCAGCCGTCGAACCAGTTTGGTATCTGCCAGGCATCGCCAAGAGATTCAAAGTAGAAGAGAATGAATTACGCCGAGCTCTTTTTGAGCAAACTGGCGGAATGTATCCTGAACTAGTTACCCGAAATGACTTATCAGTGTTTCTGCCACCTATTGGGGGCCACACTATTTATATATTTGGAGAGCCGAATGACATCTCCAATCGAAGCAAAGAGCTAACGATCCGTGTACACGATGAGTGTAACGGTTCAGACGTCTTTGGCTCCGATATCTACACATGTCGCCCATATCTTATTCACGCCATTGAAGAGTGTATTATATCTGCTCAAAAAGGGGGCGTAGGGATAATTGTTTACAACCGAAAAGAAGGTCGAGCGTTGGGCGAAGTTACTAAGTTTCTCGTCTACAATGCCCGAAAACGACAAGAAGGCGGGGATCGTCCAGAGCAGTATTTTAATAGAACCGAGTGCGTAGCTGGAGTACAGGATATGAGACTACAAGAACTCATGCCTGATGTACTTCATTGGTTAGGAATTACTGAGATTGATCGCTTGGTCTCAATGAGCGATATGAAGTACAACGCCATCACCAATTCAGGTATTAAAGTTAAAGAGAGAATACCTTTACCTGAAGGAAGAATCCCCGCAGATGCACAAGTGGAGATCGCAGCTAAGATGGCGGCTGGTTACTTTGCAAGTGAAGAAGTAAAAGATAAATCTAAGAAGACCAAGATTCGCGGTCGCGGTCTAAATGAGTAGAACTAAGAGATGGATTCAAAACTAATCAATTATATTAAAACTCCGGCTGCTATCAAAGAGCGATGCGGGCAGGTTTTAGAAGCGGCGATTCGTGGCGGCACTAACTTTGCTGTGCATCCTGAAAAGATATCTGAATGTGCAGCACTGGTAGCGAATATTACAAAAGAACGGTTCCCTACTCTAAAAATTCCACCGCATAGTCGGTGGGGACATTTTAATGGTGGCGGAGTAAATAGATTAAGTTCGCTAGAAACCCAATTGAAAAGCCTGCCCAAAAATGAGCAAGCGAGAAGTCTTTTAGATTTAGTAATCGTTAGCGTTTTACTTGATGCTGGCGCTGGAGCAACGTGGCGGTATTCAGATAAAGTGAATGGAGTGAAAATCGGGCGATCAGAGGGACTTGCGATTGCTAGTCTCGAAATGTTTAAGTCCGGTATTTTTAGCCATAACAAAGGCCTCTCTGTTACGGCTGATGGACTCGATAAATTAAATATCAAAACTCTTGAAGATTCATTTCAATCTACAAAAGACAATCAATTAGAAGGGCTTGAGGGGCGCTTTGAACTCCTAAAGAAATTAGCATCTATCTT
>CAZWGK010000097.1:0-1394 GCA_964633685.1 uncultured Bdellovibrionales bacterium
ACCTCTCTAAAAGTCCGAGCGCTTCACCTAATTTTCCTTCAGTTCCGTACAACATGACCTTTGAGCCATTTGCAAGCGACTCAATGTCACTCGCTCGCTCTCTTAATATTCCCTGCATACCGTTCCTAAGAGCTCGGGCCTCGGATTCAGAGAGGAGCAGTTTCGGCCATCGACCTAACAACTCAGAAGTCGGGAGTATATCACTTAACTGAGCAGACTCCAGTGTAACAGCCTGTGTCGTTGTATAAGGGGTTACCCCTTCTCGCCTGAGCGTCTTTAAACATGCCCCACACCCCAATAAAGCGCCTAAATCTCTAGCCAGGGAGCGAATATAAGTACCCCTGGAACAAACCACCCTAAAAGAGATTATCTCCGTATTAATATGCTCAATAGTGAACTCATGAATTCGTACCCGGCGCGCTTTTAATTCCACAGCTCGCCCCTCTCGTGCCAAGTCGTAGCTTCGCTCGCCTCCTACTTTGATTGCACTTACAGCTGGGGGAACTTGATCAATGTCGCCGATAAAATTGCTCGTTGCCTGAAGTACGACTGAGAAGTCTGGAATATTAGAGCAAACTGTTACCTCTTTACCCGTGATGTCATCAGAGTCAGTAGTTAATCCAAGTCTGATTTTTCCAGAGTATGTCTTTTTCTCACCGTCTAAAAATCTGGCTAGTCTGGTAGCTTCTCCTACTAAGCAGATCAACAATCCAGTCGCCATAGGGTCTAAAGTGCCCGTATGCCCCACTTTGGAGAGTTTTAATTTTCTCTTGAGCTTTACTAGAACATCATGAGATGTGCATCCGCCTGGTTTATCTATAAGGATAATCCCAGATTTGGGTGCCGCAGAGGATTCCATACTATTTTATGATCTTTGAAAGTTCCTCAAATAATGCCGATTTTAAGAGGCTTCCCTCTTTCTTCCATCTGAATCCAGCTGCCGCCTTATGACCGCCACCACCGAATGTTGAGGCTACCTTTGAAACATCAATCGCTGGCGAACTAGACCGCAAGCTTATATGCCACATGTCGACATCTTGTTTTAACAACACAGAAACCAGCACCCCTTTAATGGAACGCCCCTCTTCAACCAACCCCTCTGTATCATCGAGAGTTGCATCAAATCTTTTCAACATCTCTTGGGTCACTGTTAGGATTGATACTTTATCATTGAGAATAAACTCAACATTGGAAACTGTCGTTGCAGATAGCTGTACCGCTGATTTTTTTCTGCTCTCAAAAACATTCTTCGCAATTACATCTGGAGATGCTCCCGCCTGCACTAATTTAGAGGCGATCTCGAGAGTTCTGGGAGAAGTGCAAGAATAACGAAAGGATCCTGTATCAGTCACTAATCCAGTTAATAGATTCAGTGCTATCGGATGCGAAAACTC
>CAZWGK010000097.1:1404-5440 GCA_964633685.1 uncultured Bdellovibrionales bacterium
ACATTTAAAGCAGATAAAACCTCAAAAATCATTTCAGAGGTTGAACTTGCTTCTCCTTCAACCCAATTAACTCCGCCGAACAAAGTATTAGATGCATGGTGATCGATATTAACTAGAGTCACCCCGCTAGCTAAAGTTGGGCCTAACTTGTCACCTAATCTCTTCCTATCGCCGCAATCGCAAGCCACAACCAAGTCGTATTCTAACCCAACAACCGAACTCTTAATCTCAGTGGAGGATGGCATGAAGTGATATCTATCTGGAATTATGCTCTCATTTATTATTGAGGCTTTCTTTCCTAGACTTTTTAGTCCCAGATAAAGGGCAAGACTTGACCCTAAGGCATCGCCGTCAGGATTATAGTGACTAAGTACTAACGGAGCAGAAGAGCTCTTAAGAGCAGAAACACAGGCTTCAAATTTAGCTCTATCCTTCATCCTTATCCTCTACTTTGGCACCTCTTGCAGCGTCTTCATCAGCTACTTTTTTTAGAAGGTCACGACTCTTAGAGATTATATCCAGAGTATCATCGTAGTAAAATTCAAGATTAGGAACAAAGCGTAGCCCTAATTGATGCCCCACCTCTCGTCTTAAAACGCCCTGAGCTCCCTCAAAGGCCTCTTCGACCTCCTGAACTCGGTCTGGGCCCCCTGTCACGCTCCAGTAAACCTTTATCAGCCTCAAATCAGATGTGGTTTTAGCGGCAGTAACAGTTACCAGAGACAATCTAGGGTCTGACAGTCTTAGAATAGCCATCGCCACGCTAGAGCGTGGCTGTTCTGCTACGCGATACTGTCTTCTAGGATTCGCCAGGGTTTGACCGTTAAGATAATACGTCTGCTACTTCATTTATCTCAAAGGCTTCGACTACGTCGCCAACTTTGATGTCGTTGAATTTTTCAATACCGACACCGCATTCATAACCAGTATTTACTTCGCGAGCGTCATCTTTGAATCTCTTCAAGCTAGACAATTTACCTTCATAAATCATCTTATTATCACGGAGCAATCTAACTCCTGCTCCACGACGCACCATTCCATCGTTGACATAACAACCGGCAATGGTACCAATCTTAGGTACAACGAAGGTGTTACGTACCTCGAGACGTCCGAGATACTTCTCTTGCCGAATCTTAGGTAGAAGACCGGTCATCGCGCCTTTAATGTCCTCTATCAAGTTGTAGATGATATTGTAGTGTCGAATCTCAACAGAGGCTGCCTCTGCATCTCTAACAACTCTTGGCTCAGCGCGAACACCGAAACCAACAATTACTGCTCTAGATGCTTGGGCTAGCTTTACGTCGCTCTCGCTAATACCACCGACAGCAGCATGAACAACGCTAACTTTCACCTTATCGTAAACTAGCTTCTCCACCGCAGATTTTACTGCCTCAACGCTACCATGTACGTCGCCCTTGATAATAATATTGAGCTCAGGAACGACCTTTTCGCTAACTTTCTTGGCAAAAGCCTCAAAGCTAACTGGTCCACCTGTCGTAAGAAGAGCCTCTTTCTTGGCTTTCTTTTCAGCTCTAACTGCAGCAATTTCTCTAGCTGCAGAATCGGACTCAACCACGTGGAAGTCATCTCCAGCTTCGGGAATTCCGCTGAAACCAGTTATCTCAGTAGGAGTTGAAGGTCCTGCTACTTCGATAGCATTACCAGAGTAATCCATCATAGATCGAACACGACCGTACTCAGATCCACAAACGAAGGCATCTCCAACTTTCAATGTTCCGTTCTGAATTAGAACTGTTGCGACTGTACCGCGTCCTTTATCTTGGCGTGATTCAATAATCGCTCCGATGGCCTTAGCTTCTGGGTTAGATTTCAACTCCAACACCTCAGCCTGAAGCATTACACCTTCCAGAAGTTTATCTAAGCCCTGCTTTTTCAATGCTGAAACAGGGAAGTACATGGTGTCACCACCCCACTCTTCTGGACTCAGTTCATGCTCAGCCAACTGCTGCTTAATTCTATCAGGATTGGCGCCTGGCTTATCAACTTTGTTAACTGCAACGATTATCGGCACCTTAGCGGCCTTGGCGTGACTTAAAGCCTCAAGCGTTTGAGGCATTACACCGTCGTCTGCAGCGACAACTAGGATAACCAAATCTGTAACTTTGGCTCCTCTGGCTCTCATTGAGGTAAACGCCTCGTGACCAGGAGTATCCAAGAATGTTACTAATTCACCTGTTGGTAGTGTAACTTGGTAAGCTCCGATATGCTGAGTGATGCCACCGTGCTCCTTTGCAGCCACCGATGTCTGACGTATCGCGTCGAGAAGCGAAGTTTTACCGTGGTCAACGTGACCCATTACAGTAACAACTGGGGCTCTCTTGAATGTTCCCTTATCTTGCTCTTTTACTACGGCAGTATTTAGGAACTCGCTCTCGTCAAAGGCTACGCTCTGAACTTCATGCCCAAATTCACCCGCAATAATAGTGGCAGTCTCCATATCAATCGGCTGATTGATAGTAGCCATTTGCCCAAGCTCAAATAACTTCTTAATTACCTCACCAGACTTAAGACTCATCGCCTTAGCTAATTCACCTACGGTAATTACTTCATCGACCTTGATGACTCGCTTTACTGGCTTAGAGGATTTAGGATCTACCGCCTGAGTAACCTCAGTCACTTCGTCATCCTTACCCTTCTTCTTAGGTCCACGTCTTACTACGCGACCATCGTAATCAACTAAATCTAACCGACCGAATTCTTTCTTGCGGTTACGTTTATCTCTCTCAGTCCGCCTTGAATCGCCATCTTTTCTAGCGCCTTCATCATCTGAAACCACCACCGCGACATTAGTCTGCGGCAGCCTTGCTGCTCCACCTGTTCGAGCGCCTGGTCCAGACCGAGAATCCCTACCCGCTGGGGCAGTGGCTGGCTTTCTTACTGGCAACTCAATTTTACCTAAAATTCTCGGACCAACCCCGGGCACCACCTTGGCTTGGGGTTTAGCTTCTACTGGCGCTGGCTCTACAACAGGCGCTGCGGCGACTACTGGCACCACCTCTTCAACGGCCACAGCAGCTTCTGCCATAACTGGCACAGGCTCTGGCTCTACGGCTGGAGAAATTTCATCAACTGATTCAACCACAGCCTCAACCACTGGTTCGACTTCTACTGGAGAGGCTGCTGGAGCCGCCGCTTCAACAACGGCTGGTGCCTCTTCTGACGCAGCAGCAGGAGACTCTTCGCCTCCCTTACGACGTCTAATGATATTTCCTGCACGTCTTACTGTGACGGCATTTCCATCTGAATCTCTCTTAACGACCTCTTTTACTCCTGGAGCGCCTTGGCTACCGAGAGTGGTGCGGATAATCGCACGTCGAATTCTATCCGCGTCAGAATCATCCAATGAATTGGAGTGAGAAGCGCTTTGTGATATCCCAAGCTCTTGGACAAGACTAATCACAGCCTTGTTCTCAACGCCGAGCTCTTTTGCTAATTCGTATAATCGGATTTTGCCCATAACTTATAATCTTACCCTTCCCTTTTTTCCCTTTTTGAAACCTTTCCCCCCATCAGATTCGTGACCATTGCCACGAATTTCGGGGATTTCTTTATGTAAAAACTCGAGAGAATCCTTTAAATGCTGGGGCTTTAATTCAATACCCACAACCTTTAAAGCCCTATTCCAGAGGGCCATCTCAGTCAGACAGGTTAAACATTCAACCCGTCTGTGGCAGTACCCTCCGCGGCCTGGTCTATCTTGGTGGCGGTCCCAAACAATCTTAAGACCATCCCAAACAAACCGGAGCAGCTCCTTTTTAGGGGAGCTTCTTCGACAAAAGAGGCATGTTCTCTCGGGCACCGCCTCTTTCATCTCTACTCACTACAAAACTCTATCAACCGGACGTCCCTTCAAGAAGACATCGGTAGCTTCTCTAACCTGTTCTGCCTCTACCAGAGTCAATCCACATAGAGCAGTAAGGTCATCAGGTTCAGCTATCGCTACTTTTTGAATTGTATCGTAACCAGCAGCTTGCAACTTTTCAATATATCCTTTAATCGCATCTTGAACTTCTTT
>CAZWGK010000097.1:5450-9378 GCA_964633685.1 uncultured Bdellovibrionales bacterium
GTGCCGAGTCCAAGCTTAGCAAGATCGCTTAGGCTCTTGCCTGAGCTATCTACTAACTCGCCTCTTTCACGCAGAACTTCAACGTGAGCCTTCGCGTTCTTGATGATATCAGATGCAACCTCACCAGAGAGGCCATCGACTTCCATCAACTCCTCAACTGAAAGGTCAGCAATCTCCTGAGGTCCTCTGTAACCAGCTTGGAACAACAATTCAGCATGGTTGATCGCCATATTCGGAATAGCCTCGATAGCTTGACGAGCTCTCTTGGACTCTTCCTCTGCAACAGATACGCTTCTTACATCGATCTTCCATCCGGTTAACTTAGAGGCCAACTTCACGTTCTGACCTCGACGGCCAATCGCTAAAGATAGTTGGTCATCAGCAACGATTACCTCCATGCTGGCTTCCTCTTCATCAACCAACACGCGGCTTACCTCAGCAGGTGCCATAGCACGAGCAACGAAGGATGGATGGTCTTGGCTCCAAACGATGATATCAATTCTCTCACCACGGAGCTCGCCAACAACGGCTTGTACCCGGCTTCCTTTGATACCAACGCAAGCGCCGACTGGATCAACTCCTGGATCGTTGGAGTAAACAGCGATCTTGGCTCTCTCACCTGGCTCACGAGCAGCGGCTCTGATCTCAACGATGTTCTCGTTAATCTCTGGAACCTCAAGCTCAAATAGCTTCTTCAAGAAATCGGGATGACTTCTGGTTAAGATAATTTGTGGGCCGCGCGCTGTTGGATCAACATCAAGGATCATCGCTCTAACCCTATCACCACGACGGTATTTCTCTTTAAGAATCTGCTCGCGACGAGGCATTATTGCATCGGTACGACCGAGGTTAACAATAAGGTTACCCCTCTCGTATCTCTGAACGATACCGTTAATAAGCTCGCCCTTACGGTCTTTGTACTCACCGAAAATAACATCGCGCTCAGCATCTCTTACTTTTTGGATAATAACTTGCTTGGCTGTTTGTGCAGCTATACGACCTAGAACTGAGGTGTCGAGCTTTCTTCCCAACTCATCGCCTACTTGAGCGTCTTGGTCGTAGTCGCGACGAGCTTCACCCAAAGAAATCTGGGTCGAAGGATCCTCGACTTTATCAACTACTGTCTTAAATTCGATTACCTCGATAGAGCCAGTATCAGGATTAAACTGGGTTTCAAGATTTAAACTGTGTCCGTAGTGTTTGCGAGCAGCACTTAACATGGCTGACTCAACTGCCTCTACTAACACCTGACGATCGATACCTTTATCTTTACCGATCTGATTCAAAATAGAACTAAGGTCGAATGACATACTCGTCCATCCGTTTAATTAATTTTCAAACAAAAAATCTATCCGAGCATCTCGAATAGAACTCATTGGAATTTCGAGTGTTTGACCACCACGATCTTCCTTCAACTTAATGGAGTTTTCCGATGACTCTACTAAAGTACCGTAAACTGCCTTACCAGGCTCCCCTGCCAACTGCATATTTACCCTAATGTGCTCCCCCAAGGCCCCTTCGAAATGCTCACGACGACGGAGCTTTCGATTCACTCCGGGCGATGAAACCTCCAACGTATATGGATTTTCGAATTCGTCATCCACATCTAATTGCAGGCTTAACCTTCGGCTAATTCGAGCGCAATCGTCGAGCTTAACTCCAGTACCTTTTTGGTCCTCACCAGTAATGTAGACTCGCAGCGCCCCACGTCGCCCAACGGGCAACTCAAGGTCAAAGAGTGTAAAGCCCTCGTCTACGACGGTGGCCTCTATCATCTCCCACATTTCTGAATAGCTCTTCATGTCTGAGTCAAATACTAATAAGTTAACAACATTAAGTAATTAACAAGTTGTACTTACAACTAGTAACGAACAATCTGCCTACTCGTCTGCCAAACTGAGGTCCCAACGTGAATCCTCGCATCAAAGACAAAACTCTGCGCATGCCTGGTCGCCGAGACGACAGACATAAAACAAAGCTCCGACTTGTCAGGATTTGACAGGTAGCGGGAAACCAGATGCTCTATACAGCCCTATAATTGCTGTTAAAGCTCGTTACCACGAAAGGAATGTATCATACGGTGGGAATTAGGGCAAACTAACTAATGGAATAATTTAATCTTTATTTACAGCCGCTTATAAGGCAGTCTTTAAGGACCATGGAAAGACAGACCGAAAATCAAAGGCAAAACACATATGGCATTGAGAAGTCGGTCGCAGATGCTCTGCAATCAAAGTTATTAGAGTTAGGTGCCGAGGTTATCCAAAAACAGAGGACAGCCACTCGGCATTCAAAAACAGTTCCCTTAGATATAGTTACCGAATCTGACCTATTGGTAGAGCGAGAACTGAAGAAGTTCATCGGTGAACATCGCCCTGAGGATGGCTTTTTGGGCGAAGAAAAAGGCTCCGCTATCTCAAAATCTGGCCTTACTTGGTATACCGACCCAATTGATGGGACCCTTAATTACTCCCGAGGTGATGAAAATTATAGCCTTTCGATTGGTTGCGCTTACCAAGATACGCCGATTTTTGGAGCGGTGTATTTCCCAAGCAGAAAGGAGCTGTTTGTGGCTCATGCTGGAGATGGCGCTTTTTTAAACGATGCGCCTTTTAAGATATCCCCAAAAGAGAAAAGCCTAAAAGAGCTCTGCGGAGAATTCTGTCTGATGCGGACAGATTCAAGGCTCAAAGAGTTGAGATATTTACTGGACCAAAATGTTGGCTACTTATTCTCTTATGCCTCTGCCACTTATGCCTCTAGCCGTGTCGCCTTGGGGAATATGGACTTTTTTGTTCACACATCTCCAACTGTTTTTGATTATGGTGCGATAGCATTAATAGCAAAAGAGTCTGGATGTTATGTGGCCCAAGATTTCTCAGGAACTCCCGTGAAATATCAGAATGGTCCAACCCAATTAGTAATCTGCAGGACTGAGCGTATAGCAAAACAGTTGGGCGAACTCGTAGCTAAAGTCGGCTAAAGCTGAGTCTTAGGGCTTAAGCGAAATTCTGCATTGCGCAAAATTTGATTTAAAAAGCTAGGACCTAATCGCCGAAATACTATCGACATTCCCGGGCCCGATTGTGGGCAGCACATAGCACTCTTAGGTTACACACAGAATGCCGACCTCCGAACGAGTACGGCTTAATATGGTCTAAATGCAGCTGATTTTTGCATCCGCAACGGGTTCCATCAGGCGCGACGTAAGAGCAACTAAAATTATCTCTCTGAAGGACCGCCCGGCGAATTGCGCTAGGAATATGGCGAGTGATTATTTTTGGTGTGGGGATATTTTTTGCATTTAAGATGGTTGAGGCTTTAGTGGGATTTATCTCTAGGTTCTCTGATAGTGAGAGTTTTGCTTTATGCTGGGCTTCAAGGTCCTCTGATTTAGTGGGATCTAATTGAAGACGCTCTGATTCAGGGCAGATTAATTCATGGCACTTTGATTCACGATACTCTGATTCACGACACTTTGATTCAAGACACTTTGATTCAGTCATCTTTTCTGAGCCCTCTAACCTAGGCCGAGCCGTTTTCAAATATCGATTCATAAGTTCATTAAATATCTCTTCAACAGATGCACCTGAGCCTAACTTATTTGAGAGAGCAGCTTTGACCTCTTCTAATTTTTTGAAGGATTCCTGAGAGAGTGAGAATTTTATTTCGACTCGAGTTTCAAGGCGTTGTTCGGGGGAATATGTAGGGTTTAAATTGGTGGCTGAGGCCGCGACTTTCAGCGTTGGAAGTAAACAACCAGCATTCTCTTCAACCTTAGTCCCTGCAGTAAAATTTTGCTCCACAATCCCCACTTTCAACGTTGGAAGTAAATTTTCCTTCGGCACCAAAACAGAGATCTGCTTAATTTTCTCTCTAGGTTTATTTAAAGGATTTAACCCGGCGATAAGACCCTCGACCTCGCGGC
>CAZWGK010000098.1:0-2528 GCA_964633685.1 uncultured Bdellovibrionales bacterium
TTCACTACTATCAGCTCTATTTGTAAGATGGAGGGAGAGAATTTTGATGAATTAGGCTGGGTAGTCTTTGCAGGTTCAGTAGACCAGTTCGAGCATATTCAGGATGGAATTACCCGCCTTAAGGCAGAGGGAAGGCTTGATGGACTTTTAGTTCTTGATATTTCAGATCGGTTACCACAGCTAATAAACGATATTCAGGAATTATCTCCAGCTCACAAAAAATTGCTAAAAAATGTTCAACCGAAAGATGTTTATTCAGCTTTGCCTGAAAAGCTATCTCCAGAGATCTCAAAACAGCACTTTTCAGTTGGTTATCTAAGGCTAGATCTCGATGGTGAGTCTGTTTATTTTGATTCTAACCCAGAGAGAATTTGTGGGTATCTCCTTCATAAATATGGGCTGATTGATAAATTTGTAGAGGGTAAAAATTTACACGTAAGGGCTAACAACATTAATCGAATTAACTTAGATTTTTTCATTGAGTCAGAGAAATTATTTATTGAGTATCATCCTCTAAGTATATCTGAAATTTATGCTGGAATTACCCTGCAGCAAGCGGGGTTAAGGAAAACAGAGAGTATTAAACATGGCAAATATAGTGATTGCCGGGCAGTCCATATCTCTGACTATGATGGATTCTATGAGGTGCTTACAAAGGACTTAGGGCTAGAGCTTTCTCGCAATCAATTTAAAAAGGATTTAGCGGATGCTCAGGCATATGGATATCAGTGTGATGAGATCCATGAAACTGGTTTAATAGAGTCTGAAGAAGGCGGCGAAAAAGACTCTATGCGAGAAGCAGAATAATATTAACTATCGACTTTTCTTTCCTTGAAAATACAGAACCAAAAGCCTATTGTCTCTGCTTGATTTAAATTGGTTCCGTTGTCGAGAATTGTTGTCATGTTATTCGATCCGTCTCAACCCAAAGCCCCAGGCTCAGAAGATTCTGCTCCAAGTTTTGCCACTAAAGCAGGAATGTTACCTCTATTAGCTGCGGCGCTATTTCCAGTTGCATGCTCTACATATAGAGATCACTATTCTCAGGAGGTAGAGCAAAAAGCTATTGTCGAGGCTCTTTATTCCAAAATCGATAAAGAGCTAACTCAGAAACTGGAGTCTCGTTTGAGTGATGCTATTTCGAGTGCCCTCTCTGTTTTCACGAAAGAAGAGCTCTACTCCTTAGTTTCTGTGGCCGTATCAGAGGCGATTCCGCAGCACCTAAAAATCGAGCAGCATCAGATTGCTAAAAGCGTCACAGATGAAATTATGACTCGTATAACTGCTGATAACAAACTCTCTGCGGCGATGACTTCTTGGCAACGAGATCCAGAAATTTTAAGGAGTACTATGCTTGCTCCGACTGTTCAAACAGTAATTGGTCCCCATGTCGGTGCAGGAGTTCTCATCAGTAAGAAAGCTGATGAGGCTTCGGGGGCTTTTGAGTATCACATACTGAGTTGTTGGCATACTTTTAGAGAAGAGGTAGAGAAGTATGAGAATGCCCTTCTGCTGAGTAAGGTTCAGGAATCAACGGTGCCGCCCAAAGAGCCTAAGATAGAGATAAAAATATACATAGATGGAGAACCAGTCTCTGAATCCGCTAAATTAATTTTTTCTCAATCTGATAAAGATTTATCGTTGCTTTCGATTAGATCGGAGCTAGATCTGCCGATTGCAAAATTCTCCATGGATTATCGTGAATCGAAAGTGCAGGTCTTCTCGCCAGTGGTAGCAATTGGATGCCCGCTCGGCAACGATCCTATCCCATCGATGGGAATTGTCTCTGATGTTTCACAGCCGCACGAAGATAAAACCTATATGATGACAACGGCGGCTACTCATATTGGTAATTCAGGGGGGCCGATATTTTCTCTCGAGACTGGAGAGATTGAGGGGATTCTTTCAAAAGTTTACATGTCAGGTAGAGCAGCCCAGACAGTTGTCAGTCATATGGGATTGTCGGTAAAGCGGACCCAAATATTCGATTTTTTGAAGGAGAGTCCGCTTTATAAGTAATTAGGCGAAGGGCTGTGCCTGGTGCCTGGTCTGATTTTTTATCTGATTGTTAAATTTTTATCTATTTCCCTGCGAGTTCGCGGGCGATGATCATTCTTTGAATCTGATTGGTCCCTTCAACTATCTGGAGCATTTTGGCATCCCGCATTAATCTTTCGACTTGGTATTCTTTTATGTAGCCAGCGCCACCAAAAAGCTGCACCGCATCAGTGGTTACTGCCATTGCTGAATCAGTGGCGTAACATTTTGCCATAGAGGAAAATAATCTCTGATCGCTCTGAGAAGATTTATTATCTATGATGTCAGCGGCCTGGGCGGTAATTAATTTTGCAGTCTCTAGCTTTATCTTCATATCGGCCAACATAAATTGTAAGCCCTGCATCTCGATAAGGGGCTTTCCGAATTGCTCTCTCTCTTTTAAGTAAGCCACGGCACGTTGAAGTGCTGATTGAGATAATCCGTTGGCGCACGCAGCGATGCTTACTCTGCCACCAGCTAGTCCATTCAGA
>CAZWGK010000098.1:2538-9286 GCA_964633685.1 uncultured Bdellovibrionales bacterium
AGCCACTTTATATCCCTGACCGATTTCGCCTAAGAGTGCCTCTTTGGGCAGCTCCATGTTTTCAAAAGTTAGCGTCGCGATTGGTGAAAGCTCACAACCCATCTTCTTTTCAGGTGGCCCGATTACGAGTCCTTTTGTTTTAGCAGGAACGATGAATGCCGACATCTTACCGTCTGGCATCTTGGCAAAAGTTACGTAGAGATCTGCCCAACCTGCACTAGTGATATAAATTTTAGAGCCATTAAGAGTAAATCCGTTGGGAGTTTCCTGAGCAGCAGTTTTTATGGCTGAAGCGTCTGAACCAGCGCTGGCTTCGGTTAGTCCAAAGGCAGCGAGGATTTTTCCCTCAATTAAACCCTCTAAATATTGCTTCTTCTGAGCATCGTTACCAAAGGTCTCGATCATTTTTGAAACCATTAGGTGCACAGATAAGAAAATTGCTGGTCCAAGATCGACCTGAGCTATTTCTTCCAATACTCCCGCAATTAATTTCGCTGGGGCACCCATGCCGCCATTTGTTTCCGAAATTGATAATCCAGTTAGACCAAGAGCAGCCATGCTATCAAAGAGGGGGCGAGGCAGGGTTCCGTAGAACTCCTCCTTTTGGTAGGAGGGGATCTCTTTGAGTGCCATCTTTCTTACACTTTCAAGTATCTGGGCGTGTTCAATATTGGTCATACCGTCGTCCTACAATAAAAATATCGGTTATTTAAAGGATTAATACTCCTATGGTCCCCGACCGATAAAAACATATATAATTAGAGAGGATTTCTCAAATTACCGTAGTTCCCCGCAATTGATGGGGCTCTTGAAAGATAAGTTATGGTTAAAAGTCAAAAAATCGCAGGGCCCTTAGTTATAAAATGGACGGGGATTATTATTGCAGCTTTGTGGTTAATCTTGGTTGGTGTGGTTCCAAGCTCTACCATGGCTCAAGCCCCCGAGGCCTCTGTTGCTCCAGAGGCAGCAGAGAGTGGTAGTTCCGATGCCACTATAAACAAAGCCAAACTTACAAAGGCCAGAGAGGAAGCCAAATTATTTGAGGATTTGAGAAAAAAAGTTAGGGCATGTTTTTTAGATAAGAAAGACAACTATGCCACACAGGGGTGTGTTAGGGGTGTTAATGCACAAGGAACTCCCCGCATCGATCAAAAGTGTAAAAAGAGAAACATAACCAAGTTTGAGCTTGATTGTGAGCGAGATATTCGTGGAAAGATTCCTTACCGTGAGCGGCCCAAATGGGATGAATCTCGCAGGGAAAAAGTTGAACGCCTGCAACAGAGATTAGATAAGCTCGACGGCAAAGTGGTAAAGAAAGCCAAAAAAGATAAAAAGTCTAAGAAGAAGGGACAACCTGAAGTTACCGATAAGAGTTGGATTACAGAGATGGAATAGGTTAGAGAGCTATTGCTAGCTTTCTCTCTCTAAAATGAGGAATTGAGGGATGCCTCGCCGCAAATAACCTTTTGTAGAAACAAAAAAGTCAGAAGAGGAGAGGCATCAGAGCTTACCGCGGTTTGGGAATCGGAATCTTGGTGTCCTCAAGGCGTTGGTCGTTCAAAAAGACCGCCACATTCTGAGGAAGATCCTCCCAGTTGGTTAGCACGATCACCGGTCCGTCGCAGTAGTGCACCTTTTTAAGGGTGACTCCGGTTCGGATTTCACGCTTGGTGTTCCAGGGGATTGCTCCCAAGGGCCAAACAGTTTCACCTGTATGATCCTTGACAGCGACTTCCTCCTTTGCCCAGTCGACTCGAATTTCGACTGACCAAGTCGCTTTTACTCTCTTCTTCATGGAACTTCTTTCTGACTGCCATTGTATGGAACCCCTCCACAGCAAAGGCCGCCCTCAATGCCCCAAGTTTAGAGCAGGTAGGTATAGGTCGAGAACTTTTGAAGATCAAGCTAGGGCCTTGAATGCCCATATAATTTAAAGCGAAGAGGAGTTGAGGGCAGTTTTGCTTCAAAAAACCTTGGGTTGTAAACCGTTGGAAAGAAGAAGAATCGTGCCCTCAATGGTTCAGACGAAGATCGGGACTTGGTACCCGTGGAAGACTTCACCGTTGACCGTGATGTTGAGGCCCTTGCGGAACTCGATCACGGGGTACTCAGTGAGCCTACGCTTCATGAACCAGACGCCACCGAGTTCGCAGGGAGTAGCCCAGGGCATTCCCTTGAACGATGCGCTCGACCTCGTACCATCCTTGGAGTGGATGACGAGTTGGTGAACTTGGGTATTCACCATGATGAGCGGAAGAAGTTTTGTCTTCTTCTTGCGGACGCGCTTCTTGGGAGAACGAATGGGAGATGAGTCCTTTGACATGGTTCTTTCTGAGACGAATCCTCTGACCGGAAAAAAAGGAAAACCGAAAGAGCGAAACTGCCTTCAACTACCCTTACATTTGTCTTTTTGGAGAGAGCATGCATTTAGAGCTAGATCTTTGCGGACAGTCTCAGAATGCACCCTTTACAGGATACGCCCAAATAGACTCCCAATCAACTGGGTTATCTTTAATGTTGAGTGGGGGTTAGAGGAATACTTACGATTCGGGGAGGTGCTATGCTTGTCTCCCCAATTTCTTTTAGGGAATAAATTATACACTGAACGGTACTGATTGCGGTTAGATGTGGCTCCGCAGGTATATATAACTTGAGTAGCTCTTGAATATATCTTCGCTCCCCATCTCTGGTATCTATTGTGCCACCGGGCGAACCCCAGAGGGGATTTAAAAACGGATTTCCTAAATCGTTATTTTCTAACTGCGCTAATCGCTTTGAGGCGAGTTTTCTAACATCGAGCCAAAAGGAAAAAAAGTCTGCATCTTTGATCGATTTTTTATTGCGCCACAGAAAAATATTCCGTTCCGTTTCTCCCAGAAACCAGAGCGGATTTATATTTAGTGTTTGTGGGTCTGGTACAAGGCTTCTCTCTATTAGTCGATTTTCGAATGTTCGAAAAAGTCCGAGCTGCACTCCGTTTTCGGGTATTTTAGGAATTTCAGTTCTTTCGGGGTGTTCACTTTTGTACAGGTCCTTAACAATTTTTATTAGCTCTTCAGTGCTAACCATCTGATCCTATTTTGTAAGGGTCAACGCCAAGGAAATATGGCAGGAACCAGAGCAAGAATCGGACCGTCTAAATGAGGGAGGTGTTATATTAAACCGGCTGGTGTTATAATTTAGGGGAGGCCGCACCTAACTGCCTGGAGTTTTTGACCCGTTTAGACTAACCTGACGGTGGGTTTAAAATACAAATTCAGAGGATGTTATGGAAGCCGACACAATTTTTGGCAAAATTATCCGTAGAGAGATCCCAGCCACTATAGTTTACGAGACCGAGACGGTCTTAGCTTTTAAAGATATCTACCCAAAAGCTCCAACTCATATACTAATTATCCCCAAGAAACACATTCCTAATACCTCAGCGGTTAGAGTGGAAGACCGAGAGGTTCTAGGGGAGCTTTTCTTGGCAGCTAGTCAGATTGCCCACGAGACAGGTGTGGACAAGACGGGTTATAGATTGGTTGTCAATAATGGACGAGATGCAGGACAGGCTGTGGATCATCTCCACATGCATCTTTTAGGTGGTCGTGAGATGGAATGGCCTCCAGGTTAATCGAATCGGCACTCTAAAGTATTTAATTTTTAGTCGGAGTTGAGGGATATGGCGGAAGAAGTAGTCAAAATGCGATTGGAGAACGATGTTGCGGAGCTTATCGTCAATCGCCCTGAGAATTTAAATGCGTTGAATGTTGATGTTTTGCAGAGCCTACTTCTTTGCTTTGAAAAGCTAAACAAAGATGGATTGGCGCGGTGTGCAATTATAACCGGAGCCGGTGAAAAGGCATTTGTAGCAGGTGCTGATATCCCTCTTTTGCAGCAACTAGGAAAGCGAGCCGCCGCTGATTATATTGAGCTAGGCCAGCGCGCTATGAGAGAGATTGAGAAGGCGCCGTTCCCAGTTTTGGCTGCGGTAAATGGGTACGCTTTAGGTGGTGGTTTAGAATTAGCAATTTCTTGCGATATTATTTTGGCGTCTCAAAGTGCCAAGTTTGGAGCTCCTGAAGTCAATCTTGGGATTATCCCAGGGTTCGGAGCAACGCAGAGATTAGTTCAGCGGTGTGGAGTTGGTGCTGCCCGGCGTTTAATTTTAACTGGAGATATGATCGACGCTCTGGAAGCTAAGAGCATTGGCTTAGCTGATGTAATTGCTCCAGAGGGCACTTTGCAGGAGACCACCTGGAGGATGGCGCAGATGATTGCTTCCAGAGGACCGCTAGCCGTAGCAGAAGCAAAAAAAGTTATAAGAGCCTCTCAAGAGCAGGTACTCCTCTCAGGTCTACAGATGGAAGTGGAGTCATTCTTAGCGATGCACGGAACAGTGGATAGAGAAGAGGGAATGACGGCTTTTATGCAGAAGCGTAAGCCCAAGTTTACAGGTAAATAGAGGTGTTTTATGGGTTGGATTGACGGATTTCCATTCGAACTTTCAGATGAAGAGAGAATGGTGGCCGAGTCGGCGCGCTCATTTGCGACCAAAGAGGTTCTGCCTTTAGCTGAAAAAATTGACAAGGAGCATTACTTTCCAAAAGAGTTGATTCCTAAGATGGGAAATTTGGGATTCATGGGTGTGCTTGTGCCAACAGAGTATGATGGCGCTGGAATGTCGATGATCTCTTACTGTTATATTATCGAAGAGCTGGCCGCAGCATGTGCTTCAACCTCTGTAATTGTGAGTGCTCATAATTCGCTCTGTATTAATCCGATTCTTGAGTTCGGAAATGAGGCTCAGAAGAAGAATTATCTGACCCGGTTAGCTTCAGGTAGAGCACTAGGATGTTTTGCCCTCTCCGAGCCAGGAACAGGGAGTGATGCGGCTAATCTAACGTGCTCGGTAAAAAAAGTCGGAGACAAATATATAGTAAACGGTTCCAAGAATTGGCTAACTAACGGACCAGTTGCTGACATCTGTGTTCTTTTTGCGATGCAAGATCCCTCTAAGGGCCACAAAGGTGTGACAGCCTTTGTTCATGACATGAATATTCCAGGATTAACCCGAGGCAAGCCCGAAGATAAATTAGGAATTAGGGGCTCTCCGACTTGTGGAACCACCTATGAGAATGTCGAATTGACTGAAGCCAATTTACTTGGTGGTGAGTTGCAGGGGTTTAAGATTGCAATGAATACCTTAAACGGCGGACGAATTGGTATCGGCGCTCAGGCTGTGGGTATTGCCAGAGCGGCCCTTAGGGACGCCTTAGCCTACTCTAAGCAGCGAAAAGCCTTCGATAAATTGATTTGCGAACACCAATCAGTTCAAAATTATATGGCTGATATGCTTAATCAGATTGATGCTGCTAGGTATTTAACCTTAGGGGCTGCAAAGTTGAAGGATCAAGGAAAGCCATATATAAGACAGGCTGCTCAGGCTAAGTTATTTGCCTCTGAGGCAGCCATGTATTGTGGCCATAAAGGGGTACAGATCCATGGTGGTTACGGATTTGTAACTGATTACCCGGCTGAAAGGCACATGAGAGATGCAAAGATTACCGAAATTTACGAAGGCACTAGTGAGATTCAGCGCATGGTGATAGCTGGAGCTCTAATAAAAGAGTAGGAGATTTAGGATGACGAATTCGATTCCAAAAAAAGCAGCATTAACTAAAAAAGATAAGTGGGAGAAAGAAGTTTATTCTGCACAGAAAGAGCGGAAGGAGAGTTTCGATTCGATTAGCTTTCGTAAGCAGCCAGCCGTGGTGACCCATGAGGATATGGCGGATTTTAATCCCGATGCAAAATTAGGGTTACCTGGAGAGTATCCTTTTACTCGTGGCGTTCAGCCTACGATGTATCGCGGTCGGCTGTGGACCATGCGGCAGTTCTCCGGCTTCGGCTCCCCTGAGGACACCAATCGTCGCTTTAAGTATTTATTGGCACACGGGCAGACCGGTTTATCGACTGCATTTGATATGCCTTCGTTAATGGGATACGACCCGGATCATTTGAAATCACGGGGTGAAGTAGGGCGCGAAGGGGTAAGCGTTGCCACCATTGATGATATGGATCGCCTTTTTGCGGGTATTCCTCTAGACCAAGTTACTACCTCAATGACAATTAATTGCTCTGCGACAATTGCGATGGCTTTCTATCTAGCGATTGCGAAACGTCGGGGCATCTCATTTGATAAAATTGGCGGAACTATCCAAAACGACATGTTTAAGGAGTTCATTGCCCAGAAGGAGTGGATTTGTCCGCCTGCTCCATCAGTGAAGTTGGCATGTGATATTATCGAATACTGCGCAACTAATGTTCCTAAATTTAATGGCATTAGTATCAGCGGCTATCATATTCGTGAAGCTGGAGCGACAGCGGTTCAAGAGTTAGCTTTTACACTTGCTGATGGTATCGGTTACGTTGAGCACTGCCTAGGTCGGGGAATGAAGATTGATGATTTCGCTCCTCGTCTCTCTTACTTTTTTGACGTCCACAACGATTTCTTTGAGGAGATCGCAAAATTTAGGGCAGCTCGAAGAATTTGGGCCAAGTTAATGAAAGAGCGCTTTGGTGCAAAGAGTGCTAAGTCGATGATGTTGAGAACACATGCTCAAACAGCAGGTGTTAGCTTGACGGCTCAGCAGCCCGTAAATAACGTTGCGAGAGTAGCTATGCAGGCGCTTGCGGCGGTGTTGGGAGGTGTGCAATCTCTTCATACCAACTCAATGGACGAGACATTGTCCCTGCCAACTGA
>CAZWGK010000099.1:0-9253 GCA_964633685.1 uncultured Bdellovibrionales bacterium
CAAATCAAGGTAACTCTTCGGATCTAAATTGGGAGCGATATCAGTGAACCGAGAAATCCCTGCAACGGTATACCAAGCTAACCCAGCAGCCGACATTATTTTATCCGCAAATCCGCATCCAGACTGATGAGGATTAATGAATATATCAGCAGGGGTAACAGTAGAACCGACGTGATGATGATCAATAACTATTGTTTTTAAGCCAAGCTCTCTGGCACGCTCAAGCTCTTTGGCATTGGTGGTTCCAAAATCGACCGTAATTACAAGAGAAAAACCATGGGAGGCGATCTCCTCGATCATCCCCACATTCAATCCATAGCCATCTTCAAATCTATCAGGAACAAAGACCTGTGATTCGGCACCTATCTCCTCAAACATGGCCTGAATTTGGGATCCCCCGGATAGGCCGTCGACATCAAAGTCACAACAGATGGCTATCTTCTTTTTAGCCTTAACAACCTCAGCTATTAATTGGCAGCCCTCTTCTAGATTTTTTAGTTTCTTTGGAGAGGGCAAACCATCTTTAAGAGAGGGAGATAAGAATAATTTTAAATTTTCATCGGCGGTATAGCCACGTGCTGCGATTACTCGCGAGGCAACATCTCCAAGGCTAAACGCCTCAGCTATCTTTTTGGCCTCTTCGCTTCGCTGCTCTCGCAACTTTATTTTTCGAACTACGTGAACCACTTGCTTCCAATTCTGCCTCAATCTCTGCTAAGGCCCGATTATACCCCGGTAACCTAACAGGTTCAGCTATTTTTCTAACCTCTGCTAGAGAACACCACTTAAAGTCCATAAACTCGGGATTATGGGCCTCTAGGTCAATATCAGAATCCTCACCTAAAAAATCTACCAACCAAAATGACTGACTCTGCCCCCGCCATCGCCCCTTGGCATAATCAGGCGGTCTTAAGAATTCATAATCATTGGTCGCCTTTAGCTTTCTTATGATGCGGAAAAGGGATTTTTTGGCGCCAATCTCCTCAGAGAGCTCTTTTAATACATTTTCTTCCAGAGATAATCCAGGCTCAACGCCCCCTTGCGGGAACTGCCACTTTCCGGCCTCCCCCTTTCTCTCCCCCATAAAGATATCCCCCTCAGAGTTGAGGACTATCATACAAACATTCGGTCTTAGGGGTAGAGTTTTATCAATCACAGTTTACTAAATAATAAAACAAATCTAACTCTTGCTCTATAGGTCTTCCGGATACGGAACCTCTTCTTCTGCTAAGAGAGCCAAAAGACTCTCTTCATAGGATATATAGTTAGAGGTATCCAAGCTATCAGCCAGGGAGTATTTGCTAAAAGCCATGTCTTTCTTCATTCTCTCCGCTAGTTCTGGCGTTACTAAGAGTATCTCAGGAACAGGTATCTGCCCAACAAACCCCGTAAACCTACACTGAGCGCATCCACCTGGAACAAAAATACGGCGCAGATTCAATATTGGATGACCAATAGCCATTCGAGTTGCATTTAAATCGGGCACTTTGCAGTTAGGGCATAATCTAGGAGCCAACTTCTGGTGGATCACTAGGCGTAAAAGATCAGGAACTAAATTTGGCTCTGGTGCCAGAGACATCAATCTCTTGGTAGCATCAAAAACTGTTCGACCGTGAACGGTCGTCAATACAAGATGACCCGTGAGAGCCGCCTGAGCCACACCTGCTGCAGATTCCTCATCTCGGGTCTCACCAACAAGTATTACATCTGGATCCTGACGCATTATGGCCTTCAATGCGGCTGAATAGGTTAATCCCTGGGTTTCATTTATCTGCGTCTGGGATATGCCTGAGACAACCTGCTCAACTGGGTTTTCAATAGTAGATATGTTGAGTGCTTTTTTTCTCAACTCACTGATTGCGCCGTACATCGCGGTCGTTTTACCGCTACCAGTAGCTCCTGCAAAGATTATCAGACCATCATCCGAGCAGAGTGATTTTTTTAGAAAATTAAAGGATTTTAAAGAGTATCCGAGATCGAATAAGGTATTAACAGGTTTACTACCTAAAAATCTGAGAACAGCTCTTTCGCCATGCACAGTGGGGATAAGACTTACTCGAACGGCGATATCTCTCTGGGCAGCGCGATATCCAAAGGAGCCATCTTGGGGTTGAAACTTTACAGTGGTATCAGCATTTATAAGAAGCTTCAAAATTTGCACTATCTTCTCAAAAGTCCAGAGTGGGCACAGCACATTATCATGCGATAATAGTTGACCATTGACTCTGATATTGGCCTTGACCCCATCAAGCTCTGGAGTCAAGTGGAGATCTGAAGCATCATTTGCAATAGAGTAATCGACTAACGATCTAATAAATTTAGCTGCCCGACTATCGCCCTGCATCAGAATACGCTCGACCCTATCAATTTCGGAATCTTTTTGTCGGGCCTCAGCGGTTTTTAACAACTCACGCTGCGAAGTTAATATCGTTTCAACAGAACCTCGGTACTGGCGAAATATCTCATCAGCCACGGCGCGACGCTCCGACGGGATTAACTCGACCTCACTATCGACTATAAACCGGAGAGTCTGCTCTAGATCTGGCGGCGAATCATGAGCCACTAAAAAACTTATAACAACACGCCCCGCCCGGTGCCGCTTACACAGAGGTAAAGCACACAACTTCTCAGCGAGATCTCCCGCAAGTATCCCTAAGGTCGCGGGGTCTGGATTTACTCGTGCTGCCTGACTTAAAAAGTCTAATTCTTTAGAAGAGATTTGATTGGACGTGCCAACAACAAGACAACCCTCTGAATTCATTTTGTTTTTATAACCAGTCACGAAACTGTCACCTTTTCTATTTTAATAGTTAATTCTCACTTAACTATTCGCTGAAAGTTAATAAAAGTTGCTTTCAACTCATTAAAAAATGTGGGGACGAACGCTCGGTAGCGAGAGGATAAAAACACGGCAAGGATTCAGAGATTAATAGAATATTCGTTTTGGACCTAAAAAAATATTTCAAAAATATTTTCGGTTAGCCCTTTTGCTATTTGAAAGGACGTGCATATTATTAAGAGACGTTTTTAAAAAATTGAGGGATTAACATGCATAAATTATTGCCTGTTCTAGTAGTGGTTTTTTCATTTGCGGTTACAAACTCTGCCTTTTCTGCAGATGGGCTCACCAAATATCAAAGAGCAAAGCTTAAGGCTTCAATCAGGGCAGCAAGCAATCCAGGTCTTGAGACTCGTTGTGATCAGATAAAGACACCAGATTCAAAAGTGCTTTATAAGCATCCCGGATCTAATCACCTACCTCCAGGTGAACAAAATACAATGACATTTATTCACTCCACAACTATACAGGGTCCTGCAGATGGCAAAATCAGAGTGTATGATAATCTTGGCAATTTAGTTTCTATCTTGGGCCGTAAGTTTCCAAATTATGTAGTAGGAAACCAGCCAAGGTATTACAACATTCCAACCGGAGATCTAAAAACCGCCCAAAAAGTAGCCACTATCATAAAAAACAACACAGGACAGACCGGCCCAGCATACCTACGAGTAGCAAATAGAATTTGCTATGAGGTACCAGATGTAACTTTCTCAAGATACGGATTCTAACCACTCCGTCGCTATTGAAATAAAATAGCGGAGATAAAAAGAGCCCCTAGAGGAACGACTAGAAATCAATCCTCTAGGGGCTTCCTATTTAAATCGAAGCTCTCTCTTATTTGAAAAAGCACCACTGAATCTTTCGGGTTTATTTAATCAGCCTGGTCGGATTTTGTCTCTAATAGGATATCTGAAAATAGAACTGGGCATTTAAAAATAATCCCTCTAACAAAAATTAAACTCCTCGCCTTCCCCATTAGTTTTTTATAATCATCCCCAACAACTTCTGAAACAGGGTCTGAATGTTTACCGCTCAAGCTCTGAGGTTCATCTGGAAAATTTGCATCAGTTATCTTCAACGAGAATTTTTTACCATCTGAAGATGCAGATGAAAGGCCCACAGCATGGGCTCCACCTGATGAGAAATCAAACTCCATCATCACATAACAGCCTAGAGATCGGCCAAGAGAGGCAAAAGATAGCATCGACTGATTTATACCAGAAAGGGACAAAGCAAATCTTTTCACGATAAACTCCTCCCCAAAAAGTATGGAATTACAACGAGCCAACTCCGATTCAAAATCAGGATGCGATGATGATACGCCGACATTTTCGGTGTACACACCGAACTCTCCAAGGCATTTTCTAAGGAAGTTGTAGGCGTCTATAGAATTATTAATTGGCCCTAATCCGTAATATGCGCCTGCATCTTTATCAAACTTATATCCAGCATCACTACCATTATTTACATCCGTACCGAGTAAGCATCCGTCTGGTCCCTGTATTACCCGACCTTCTAGACTAAAAAGAGGCTCAGTTCTGCTAGGGCCAGAACAATTTTGAGCAAGTAGGAGTGTCGGTATAAGACTGCTAGCCAGATAAAGAGAGAGAAACAAGATAAGATTTTTCACATAGCCCTTTGCTCAATTAATACTGCCAACCACTGATCGGTACTTTTTGGTCAAATGATCCTGTTATATTCCTGTAATAAAGCACGCATATTCATATACTTATCAATTATCATCTACCAATAACCTTAAATGCTGCTGACCGATTCTTATTTTCCATAACTATGTTGGTACTCAATAAAGGTTTCTATAGGTTGTTATGATTAACTTATCGATCGCTACTTTTCGCTCTATATTCCCTAAATTTATAATTTTCAGCGTGATTGCCGTGGCGGTTTCATTTTTTATTAATATCAATGAAAGTCAGGCTCAACATGTTCCTACCAACGGATTCAGTGGAATAATGACGATCGATGATCTTCCTCCGGATTATTTTGCAAATCAGATTTTTCCGGCGGCTGTAATGACAACCTATGCTTACAACTCACTTACAGGTGACTGTGCTCTTTCATTTCTCGGAGTGACCTGCTTCGGAAGGCTTACTGGCACACTATGCGAATTTAAATCTGAAGACTGTGGCGGCCCCAAGGGTTGGAACTGCTCCGTTTATTCTTTGCCGTCTTCGAACGGATTTGGAACAGTTCATGGTGTCCAGTGCAAATTTCCAGGGGATCGACGACTCTCCTTTTCATATTCTGGCGCTACTAGTCCTGACTTGACTGGGCTAAGTCTTGAGGCCCGATAAAACTGCGCAATTTATTGCCTAATATAGTCCTAATATAAATTCTAATAACTTCTCATCTGGGAATTGCCCATGATAATCAGCTAGAGACGCAATGACGTCACGAATAAAAGTAGGCATCTCTCCTCCGCCTCTACTCATACTCTTTAATGACATTAAAAATTTTCCATCAGAACTTTTACATTCTATCTCTCTGCCAATCCTAACTGAGCAGGACACTTTAGCACTTAGGGCTATATCACAAATCGTAGCCCCATCTCTCTCTACCCTCACTGTCCCAAAAACTGGGGGCAATCCTGGTATTTCAACTAAACATTCATCGCCATAAATTGCTGTATGTACAGGTACGACGGTTAACCTAGCCTCAAGTGGAAAGAAACTGCCGAGATCTCTATGCAGTTCGTCTAATTGATAACTGCTTTTATCGACTATTGGGATTGACTGCGCAGAGCAAAATCCGCTGAAAAGCAAAACTAAGGACAGATTTATAATTGATATTTTAAAAAACCGGGATAAATACAGATTTAAAACCACAACAAAAACCCTGAAACAAATAGTTACAAGGTGTTATGAATGCACGAACGCAAATGGTGCCTTAGCTAAGCTAAATTAAGAATAAAAGCAGATAGTTGTAGTTAGCGACTAATTCAAGCTAGCTTTATTAGTCTTTGCTAACATAGCATCGATAGCAAGAATTCTATCGAGCTTAACTTTGGAATTGATCCATTCAAGGGTTGTTGTGTCTACACCCTGCATGCTGGTCTCAAGGGCCAAACGATCTTTATCGTATTCCCCTTTCTTAACCTTCTCTGGATCGTCAATTGTATCAGTAAGGACCTTGAGGACACCGTTCTTAAATTGAACGATACCGCCAGAGATAACCATATTCTTGGTCATCCGACCGTCGGCGGTTGTGTACTCAAGGATCCCAGTGCCAAGAGATGCTGTATAGTCCGCATGCCCCGGAAGAACTCCAATCTCTCCAACTTCAGATGGCAAGGTTGCCGACTGAACTGAGGTTGATACAATCTTTCCCGAAGGGATCAGAATATCTAGGGTGAATGCGTCCATGATTAAGCAGCCTTAGCGAATTGTTGAGCCAATTTCTCAGCCTTAGCGCGAGCATCTTCAATAGTGCCCACCATGTAGAAGGCTTGCTCTGGAAGATCATCGCATTTTCCTTCAACGAGCTCTTCGAACCCGCGAATCGTGTCTTCTACCTTAACATATACGCCAGGTGTACCTGTGAACTGCTCGGCCACGTGGAAAGGTTGAGACAAGAAACGCTCAATCTTACGAGCTCTTGATACAACGAGCTTATCTTCTTCAGACAATTCATCCATACCAAGAATCGCAATGATATCTTGAAGGTCCTTATATCTTTGAAGAACCTGCTGAACTTTTCTGGCAACTTGATAATGCTTCTCACCAACAACACCTGGCTCGAGAATTGTCGAGGAAGATGTCAGAGGATCCACCGCTGGGTAAATACCCTTCTCGGCGATCGCACGGTTCAAGTTGGTACTTGCATCCAAGTGTGCGAAAGTTACCGCAGGAGCTGGGTCAGTATAGTCGTCAGCAGGAACGTAAACCGCCTGAACCGAGGTAATAGAACCCTTAGTTGTAGAAGTAATACGCTCTTGTAACTGACCTACGTCAGTAGCCAATGTAGGTTGGTAACCTACGGCTGATGGCATACGTCCTAATAGGGCGGACACCTCAGAACCGGCTTGTACGAAACGGAAGATATTATCGATGAAGAGAAGAACGTCACGGCCCTCCTCGTCACGGAAATACTCAGCACAAGTAAGAGCTGATAGACCTACACGGAAACGTGCGCCTGGAGGCTCATTCATCTGACCGTACACAAGGACGGTCTTATCAAGAACGCCACCATCCTTCATTTCGTGCCAAAGGTCGTTACCTTCACGAGTACGCTCGCCCACACCACCGAACACAGAGTATCCACCGTGTGCTTTGGCGATGTTGTTGATGAGCTCCATGATAACTACGGTTTTGCCTACGCCGGCGCCACCGAATAGACCAATCTTTCCACCTTTTACGTATGGAGCAAGAAGATCTACTACCTTGATACCTGTCTCGAGCATCTCTTTCGATGTTGATTGCTCTTCGAATGTAGGAGTTGGACGGTGAATAGCCCAACGAGTATCAGTCTGAATCGGACCTTGCTCGTCTACTGGGCGACCGATAACGTCCATAATTCTACCCAAGGCCTTCTGACCTACTGGGATAGAGATTGGGGAACCGGTATCAACTACCTCTTGGCCTCTTACAAGACCTTCAGAGGAGTCCATCGCGATACAACGGACCCGATTATCTCCCAAGTGTTGGGCAACCTCTAGTACGAGGTTATTCTGGGTGTTGTCGATGGTTGGGTTAGTTGCCAAAAGAGCGTCATAAATCGCTGGAAGACCAGCCTCTTTTGCAAACTCTACGTCGATAACGGCGCCGAGTACTTGGACTACCTTTCCTTTCCTGCCGATGCCTTTATTGTTTGTCATGGGTTTTTCTCCAATAAAATCTTAGTTAACTTACAGCCTCTGCTCCACCTACGATGTCGAGCAATTCAGAGGTGATCCTGCTTTGACGGAGTCTATTGAAAAGAAGCTTTAACTTCTCACTCAACTCAACTGCGTTCTTAGTTGCAGCATCCATAGCTGTCATTCTTGAGGCATGTTCACTAGCTTTGGCTTCAAGAGCTGCCTGTTGAACCTTCATCCTCATCAATCTTGGAATAATCGCCGAGAAAACTTCTCTCTTTGATGGTTCAAAAATAGTGAGGCTAGATACCTCTTCAGATACCTCAGCGCTGGCTGTATTCGACTCATCAATTCCAAAAGGTAGAAGTCTTTCTACTTTTACCCGTTGAGACATAACGCTCTTAAACTCTGTATAAATGAGGATTACCTCTTCTACTTTTCCAGAGATAAAATCGTTCTGTACTCTCTGAGATATCTCTTGAATTGGCCAAAGATTTGGATTTTCTGGCAATTCTTCATAAGACACAGAGTACTCGTGCTTAACTCTTCTGTAATACTCAGCTGGTTTTTTCCCAACCAATATCGAGTCTAGCTCAAGCCCTTTTGCCTTGCGCTCACGAATGGCTGCTTCAACAGCCTTATTAATGTTAGTGTTGTAGGCGCCGCAAAGACCCCTGCTTCCACCTATTACTAATATCTGCACCTTTTTAACTTCAGTCCGGAACTGCATTAGAGGATGATTGATCTCGGAAGGATCTATCTCCTTTAATAATTTCCGCATGACTTCTGCTAATGAGTTAGAGTACTCACGAGAGCGAGTTACCGCCTCCTGAGCTCTATTCAACTTAGCTGCTGATACAAGCTTCATGGCGCGAGTAATCTGCCTGGTGTTAGACACCGAGTTTCTTCTGCGCTTAATAGCTTTTAGTCCGCCGCCTGCCATATTTCCTTAGTGGTTTGCTGCCGATTGCATCTGCTTTCCTGCACCTGACTTAGAGCCAGATGTTGTACCCATGCTAGCGTTGTATCCAGCAATGAATTCAGGAGTGAATTTTTGAAGAACGTTCTTCAACTCAGTTGCGAAATTATCTTCAAGGGATCCCTTAGACTTAATGCTCTCAAGGATATTGTTATGGTTAGCAGCCAGATGAGAATGCAATGCCTTCTCAAAAGGTCTTACCATCGGAATATCAAGTGTATCTAAGTAGCCGTTGTTGGCGGCGAAGATTGTAATAACTTGAAGCTCAACTGGCATAGGCTTGTATTGCTCTTGCTTAAGAACTTCAACAAGTCTCTGACCACGAGCAAGCTGGGCTCTAGTTGCTGGATCTAGGTCTGATCCGAACTGAGCGAATGCCTGCTTCTCACGGTACTGAGCAAGGTCAAGACGTAGACGTCCGGAAACCTTCTTCATCGCCTTAATCTGAGCAGCACCACCAACACGGGATACTGATAGACCTACGTTAACCGCTGGTCTTACGCCCGAGTTGAACAGATCACTTTCAAGGTAGATCTGACCGTCTGTAATCGAAATTACGTTTGTCGGAATATAAGCGGACACGTCACCTTCAAGTGTTTCGATGATAGGAAGTGCTGTAAGTGAA
>CAZWGK010000100.1:0-3693 GCA_964633685.1 uncultured Bdellovibrionales bacterium
GCAAAATCATGCGGCGAATCCTTAGAAAGATAGCTGAAGGGGAAAGGGCTAATTTTGGGGATACCACCACGTTGGCAGACCCGTCAGTGGTAACGGCGATAGCTGCAAAGGCGTAGTGGCAAGGGTAGAGTAAGCGAACAATTATTCTCGATTTTTTGGGATAGCGGCCCAAGGACATCATCTCGATATTGAATCCTCTCCTGAATCCTGACCTCTGATGCGGAAGTAAAAGATCAAGTAATTTCTATAATATCGCGGTCTCTGAGACAAATTATCGCGGATAGCTTAAGGAGAAGGGTAGGCAATTTTCGGAATTTTTAAAAACTGCTGTTTATCTTGGAACGGATTTGCGATGGACATGCATAACCTAAATGAGGAGCAAATTGGTTTTCTGACCAAGAGGAATTAAATAGGGGAGGTTATGCAAATCGTTAATAACACGAAATCGTCGGATTTAGACGTGTCTCACGACATTGCCAAAGATCCAGAGGCAATTCAAAAATACTACCAACAAGAGGCTATTAACAGAAATATAAAACCATTAGAGGCTGGATTATTTCTGATTGTAGACGGCGAAGATCGAGCTGTGCTGGGTGAGCAACTTGCAGCTGATTTTTTTAAAATACCCAAAGTGCCTGATGCCTTAAGCCCCGAGGGGTTTTTAGAGCGTCATAAAGTAGTCGGATGTTACAATTTAAATAATGGAGTGATTGGATTAATCAACGAAAAGGGGCAGATGCTGATCGGAGGCTATACCGAAGAAAATATAAAAGCATTAAACGAAGCTGGCTATAAAGGAGCATCCTTCGGAATTCCATTTTCAAACGGTGAAATTCCGACAGATAAAGCCGCTCAAATTCAATTTCATGTCGCTCGAACTTATTGGAATTTGCAATATAAATGGGAGAAAATCCCTGAGCCTTTCGCCAACCAGCCCAAGCCAGTTTATGATTATGTTGCTCGGATTGCAGAATTGACCAATACCTTTCCGAGTAATTTACCAGACTATTGGAGTGCAATCGGCGAGAATGGCTCTAAGATGTTTAGGCGTTAAGAGTGAGTTCGGTAAGCGTGTAGTAAAATAGGAAGGGAGGCATATATCCCGAATATAATGCCCCCAAGCACTGACTTATTCTGATTACTTTCTTAAGGGATACCCAGCTTTCTCTAGCCCGGCAACTACCACCTGCTCAAGACATGCATAACCTAAACGAGGAGCAAATTTGTTTTCTGACCAAGAGGAAGTAAATAGGGAAGGTTATGCAAATCGTTAATAACACGAAATCGTCGGATTCCGACGTGTGACACGACATTGCTAAACATTCAGAGGCAATTCAAAATACTACCAACAAGAGGCGATCAACAGAAATATAAAACCAATAAAGGCTGGTTTATTTCTGATTGTGGACGGCGAAGATAGAGCTGTGCTGGGTGAGTGTACCGGATCTCATTACCTAGAGCCGCGATTAATTCTCATTACTAAAAACAGCAGCTTTTCCGGCTCAATTTAATTTCGGTATTTCAGGTAACATCTTGCTCGTTCTAAGTAGTTGGGCTTGGTACGTTTATTGCATGGTAGGTGTATGTCGAAAGACAGTTCCGCTGATTTGAATTACTTACGGTTGGGAAGATTGATTAATTAGGCTGTCATATGTTGTTTTTTAGAAATTCTATTCTGGGTTACTTGGTATTTAATGCAATTTCTTTGTTTCCCTCTTTCGCCCAAGATTCTGAAATTGTTTGGAGTCGGAGTTTTAATGCGAACACAACTTTCAAAAGACTTCTTGCAGGGGGCGATTATTCAGCAATCTGGGAGTTTCCAATAAATGCTCCGGAGTCTGGTAATCAGTCTGCTTCTCAGGTTTCTACATTTGTTCCCTCGAGCTTTCCAGCAATCGCGAGTATCCCTGATTTCCCCAGCACTAATGGGCGCATCGTAGCTTGTGCTGATGAAAAGAGTGCATTTGCAGCAGTATTCAGGTTGCCACAGAACCAAGCTTTGCCAGCGGTAGAGTATAGAAGTTTAGGCGCATTTGCTCCTGATTCAGTTCATTATCTTGCGGGCTTAGCAACTCCATTAAATGGGTCGGAGGGCATTCTATGCCTTCAGGATAGAAGGGGCGTTATTGTCTGGGGTAGAGATAATCTCCAATGGAATAGAACAAGGATCTTTAGGTTAGATCATGCTGGGACTATCCTATGGAGCACAGAGGTGGCTGGAGATGGCTCTTTACCACTAGTAGAGATCTCCCAGAATGCCTCCGTAGTTTTATTCTCTGACATGAGTCGCACTGCGGTGATCAATGGGATTGATGGTTCGACTCTATATTCATATTTCGATCAAACCACTGGAACTAATACACGTGGTTCTTTTGCTGCATCTAATGATGGAAAGACTTGGGCCCAGGCTAAGTTAGAGGGTAATGTGAGTTTCGGGTATTTATTGGCTAGCGGTTTGGCTAAAAACAACATAGCTCCATTAGCTAATTTTCAGCCGTTTAGTTTAGACTTAAGTCCCGAGGGCTTAACTGCAGCGGTGATTTACAGAAGCTACTCTCAATCTAAGGTGGTGTTGTTTAGCAGAGCTTCATCTTTAACCACATTATGGGAACAAATATTTGAGCATACTGAACCCTCAGGAGAGCAAGGGGCATTGTCATCTGTTAAGTTTGTTGAGGAGGGAAGGGCTATCATTGTGGGCTACACTAGCCTCTACGATGAGTCTGGGGACCCTGACATAAAAGTTTTTAGAAGGTCATCTGCTGGGATGTGGGCTCTCGCAAGTAGTTTGATTATACCGGGCCAATTACAAGGTATAGAGACCTCAGGTTTCGGTAGCAAGGCTCTGATCTCGTCCAGCAATAGTAGTACAGCAACTAATTATGCGACTATAATCTCGTCTCGCCCTGTTGATCTTAAAATACAGGGGTTGCCTCGCTTGGGTAATACTCTTCAGATAACCCTAAGGGTAGCTCCAAATGCAGATGCTAGGTTAGTAAAAGCCTCAGACACCCTTATATCGCCGATAAATCTTGGGGCCTTTGGTCTGCTAAGGGTATTTCGTGAAACTAGTGTGATAGTCCAGAGTTCAAGAGCAAACGAAAATGGGGAAGCCTCATTTGACTTCGCAATTTCGAATCATAGCAATTTAGTCGGGACAGAAATGGCTTTTCAGGGTTTTCAGCTGTCGCCGAGAAAGCTCACCGAAGGTTTTGCAGGTTTTACAATCCTCCCGTGATTTAGTCTTTAATTACTTCCTCAGAGCATACCCAGCTTTCTCGAGCCCGGCAACCACCACCTGCTCAAGCTCTTTGATCTTTTCCGCTGTCAGCGTAGCTTCGGAATCTCCGAAGGTACATCTGATCGAAACGGCTTTCTCCTGATTAGGTAGCGCAAAGATAGTGACAAGCTTTGTGTCTTGGATCTCTTTTCGCTTGAGCTTTTTAACAGCATCAAGCACCAGACCCACGCCAACTCTTTCGCCTGCAACAACTGTTACATCGAAAGTAGAGGTCGGGAACCTACTAATCTGTGTATACTTAAAGCTCTTCTGGGCCGCTGCGTTTGCGACATCAGTAATATCGACTAAGCCAATTGCAGCATTTCCCCGCACCTTATAGTTACCTAAAATTGCTGGGTGCACGCTAAACACTGCGCCAGCAGATTTACCCATACGAGTGGATCCTGTGGCTG
>CAZWGK010000100.1:3703-9138 GCA_964633685.1 uncultured Bdellovibrionales bacterium
TAGAGCTTGGTGCTCAATTGGGTGAACTCCGCGCCATTCAGCCGGTAGAGCAGAGTTTTTCTGTTTGCTATCGGGTTCGATTATCTGCACTGGAATTCCTGCATAAGCGATAAGGTCTTCCATCAAATTAAGAGCATCCATGAATGGAGAGTTCTCTCTGTCAAATATGATGAACGATGCCCAAGTTCTTTCTGAAGAGAAGTTTTTTTGATCGCTTAAATAAGAGCGACCAATTTCAAACATCTGAAATTTTTCGTAGTGCTTCTGGTTGAGAGCAGCGGCCTCAAGTAGGGAGGGGATAATAGATGGTCTCATCCTATCTGCTTCCTGAGTTAAGGCGTTCGCTATCTTTAAAGATTCATTCATCTCTGGCCAAGCGGCACGTTTTAACATTTCAGCGCCGACCATCGGATATGTATTAATCTCTAAGGATTGCCCTCGGAGCACAAAGAAGTCTTGAATTTTTCTGTGCAGTTGTAGTTGGGGTGATAGTCTTATCGGAGCGATATCGCCCAGAGGAGATGTCGGTTTAATATTGTCGTATCCAATAATTCGCCCGATCTCTTCGACGATATCAGCCTCACCATTTATATCTTTGGTAGAGCGATAAGAAGGAACCTCTACTGATATTCCGTTGCCTTTAGCGGATACTTTGAAATCGAGAGAGGAAAGGATCTCTGTAACTCTTTCGGCTGAAACTTCATGTCCTAATCTTTTTGAAATTCTGGCAGCCGATGTCTCAATAGCTAACTTCTTTGGAGCAATCTCTGGTCCAGCATATTGGAGCCCGCCAACTATCTTTGCTTGAGGGTATAATTTTAGAACTAAATTAGCCGCACGCAGAATAGTTCTCTTTAAAAGAGCAGAGTCTAGTGACTTCTCGAATCGCTGAGAGGAGTCTGTTCTAATTCCCAGTCTTGTAGAGAGCTTTCTTACTTCACCAGCTTTCCAGTTGGCAGTTTCAATAAAAATGTTCTTTGTATCATGAGAAACGCCGCTTTCTTCGCCACCGATAATTCCGGCTACAACAACAGGGCCTTCTGAATCAGATATAATGGTATCGCCAGCTTTTAGTTCTACAGATTCACCTGTAAGAACTTTCAGTTTAGCGTCAGTCTTTAATTTTGAAATATTGAGCTTACTCCCTCTAATTCTGTTTCTATCAAAAATATGGAGTGGCATTCCTAGCTCAAGCATCACGTAGTTGCCGATATCCACCATATTATTGATAGGTCTTAATCCAGCCGCTGTGAGTCTCTCTTTAATCCAAGCGGGACTCTCAGTCACTGTGATTCCATCGATAGAGAGACCAAAGTATCCAAGGCACGATGAATCAGAATCGACCTCAAGTGCTATCGGAGATTTCTCATTAGAGAATTTTTTAGTTATCTCTTGTTCCCAAGCGGCATCAAATGGATTCTTTAGATTGCTCTTGAATACGGTTGCGAATTCTCGAGCCATGCCGTAGTGACCCCAAAGATCCGGCCTGTGGGTGAGGGATTTATTGTCTATTTCAATGATTGTGTCTTCGCTGGTCCCGAGGATTTCTCCCAGAGTTTTGCCTAAAGGCGTATCGCTTGGGAGCTCCCAAATTCCATCGTGGTCATCTCCAACGCCGAGCTCAGCTTTTGAACAGAGCATTCCGTGCGACATTACATCTCGAATCTTTTTTGCCTCAAGCACTAAGCCGTTAGGCATAGTTGTTCCAATCGGAGCGTAGGCAACTCTGAGACCGGGCCGCACATTAGGCGCTCCACACACTACCTCGGCAATTTGTCCCTCAGCGTTTTTGAAAGTCACTAGACGGAGCTTTTCTGCATTCGGATGAGGTTTAGTTTCAAGAGTTTCTACCACTCTAATATTTTTTAGATGGTTGCCCGGAGCTTTAACGCCCTCAACCTCAGCAGTGGCTAAAGTTAAAAGTCGACCTATCTCTGTTGAAGGAAGAGCAGGCACTTCTACGAAATCTTTAATCCAGTTCAGTGAAATTAACATAATTAAATCGCTTTAAATTGAGAGTTGAAACGGAGGTCCCCAGAGTGAATTAGACGGATATCATCAATTCCGTACCGCATCATCACAAGTCTATCTAAGCCGAGACCGAAGGCGAATCCGGTGTACTTTTCAGGGTCGATTTTCCCGGCTGATAGAACGTTCGGATGAACCATGCCGCAGGGCAGAAGCTCTACCCATCCGGTGTGTTTACATACTGAACATCCGCTACCTTTGCAGATAAGACATTTTATATCTAATTCAAATCCTGGCTCAACGAATGGGAAGAATCCAGGGCGTAATCGCACTTCAACTTCTCTCTTAAATATCTCTGAGAGTAGGGTCTTCATAAAATAAATTAAGTGAGAAACAGAGATGTCTTCGCCGACCATCATGCCTTCTAGTTGGTGGAACACCATCTCGTGTGAAGCATCGGTGCGTTCATTTCTAAAAACTTTTCCCGGAGCAACAAACTTAAACGGAGGCTTTTTAGACTCCATTCCACGCACTTGAATACAGGAGGTGTGAGTTCTTAAAAGATGCGCCGCATCAGGAAACCAGAATGTATCCTGCATATCGCGGGCAGGGTGATCTGCTGGAATATTTAAGGCTCCAAAGTTGTGCCAATCATCTTCAATGTGTGGTCCATCTAGAACATCGAATCCCATCGATATAAAAATATCTTCAATCTCTCGTTGCACTATTGAGACTGGGTGATATCCGCCAACTTTTAGTCCGCGCTCAACAATTGAATTTCTTAGGGTGACGTCAGTCCAAGATTTATTTAGCTTTTCATTAATCTCAGCAGTTTCGAGGGCAGAGAGTTTTTCATCGACTATTGATTCGATTTTAATCTTCAGCTCATTAGATTGAGACCCTAGCGCGCGCTTCTCTTCAGGGGTTTTATCCTTCAAGCTTTTTAGAATGTTCGATATCTGACCCTTAGGGCCGATAAACTTTGATTTAAGGTCAAGCATTTCGGCTTTAGTCTTAATTCCGCTAAGGCTCTGACTGAAATCGTTGAAAATGGTCTCAAGTTCGGTATTCATCATATAATCGGGGATATTAAACCACCTAAAACCTAACAAATTGAGGATATTCTGTACAAGGCTTCTCTAAGGGGTTCAGATAGTTGATCTAGTTCCTAGGTTGTAATACATTCGCGGTCTTCCAAAATTGTGCGCTTGTAGCTCAGTTGGTAGAGCAGATGACTCTTAATCATCGGGTCCGGGGTTCGAATCCCTGCAGGCGCACCACTTTTAACTTACCTCATCTCTATATTATCGAGTTTTTTGCTGAGGCCAGAATTAAGCCATTAGGTCGCTACAAAAAATCCATCCTTTGCGGAAATAATTCAATCACCCTATAAACTTATTTTGTAGTAGAGATTCCTGGTTTTTAACCAAAAACACCTTAGTGGGGCGATTATGTCGAGTTATTTGAAGGTCTCTTTGTCTGCCGTGATGGTTAGTTTCTTATTGGGCTGCTCGTCTTATGAGGGTCCTAAGCCTGGCGAGAGTGTGCCGCGCTCTATAATATCATTAGCTAATGGCCAGGATGTTTTATTAAGCAGTTACCAAGGCAAAACGGTGGCCCTAATGTTTTGGGCGTCCTGGTGTAAGTTCTCAGAAGGGGGAATGGAGGATTTTAATGAAGTTGCCGCCAGTTATAAAAGTAACCCTGATGTAGTTTTCATCGCCATAAGCATAGATGAGAGACGTGAACACTTCGAGAAAGCCGTCAGGGAGAGAGGGTACAATAATGTTCAACATGCCTATTCAGGAAATGGTCCGTTCGATGAGATGTATATAAGATTTGGGCAGCCTGCTATTCCACTGGCGATAAAGATAGGGCCAGATGGGATTGTACAGAGTTATGGTAGCCGTATTGATCTTTAAAACCGATAATTTTCGGCAAAATTCAATAAGTTTAACTCCAGGGGCTTGATAAATATCCTTCAACACTGTAGGTTTTTAAGGATTGGCCATACCGAGGAATTAATCCTCAAACACGCGGGAGTGGTGAAATGGCAGACACGCCAGACTTAGAATCTGGTGCCCTAAAGGCGTGGGGGTTCAAGTCCCTCCTTCCGCACCAAAAGCCTCTCATCTAATTGTAAAGCGAGTTGTCATATGAATTATCAATCTTCGATCGAAGAAATCGATTCAGTAACTAAAGTGCTAAAAGTTTCAATCCCAAGCGCTAAAATCGATGAATCATTTAAGGAGCAGGTGGGATCTCTCTCCTCTAAGGTAAAGATCAAGGGATTCCGTGCAGGCAAGGCCCCCAAAAATCTTGTTGAGAAAACTCACGGCCCTGAGCTTCGCCAAGAGGTAGTCCAGAAGTTAATCTCCTCAAGCTTAAACGATCTGATCAAAGAGCATCAGATCAATTATGTTGGTCAGCCGATGCTCGACATTGAGAGCAATGGAATGGAGGGCAAAGACCTCACATTTAAGGCCAACTTTGCAATTTACCCATCACCGGAACTTAAGGATTATGCCGCATTTTCAATCACTCTACCGAATGTAGAAGTGGTGGACGCAGACATTCAGTCTGTGATCGATAGAGTTAGAAACTCGATGGCAGAGTATAAGACCGTATCGGACCGAACTGATATCGCCGCTGGCGATGTTGTGCAGGCAACTGTGCAAGCATTGGTTGATGGTGCAGGTAATGGTGATGGTACTCCAATGAGATTGGATGTGGCGGGTGCTGATACTCCTGAAGAGATTACAGAAGCTCTTAAGTCGATGAAGGTGGGTGAGACTAAGACAGTAAGCGTAAAAGAGATTACTGAATCAGAGCGCGCCCAAGGTAAGAAGATAGAGTATAAGATTACTGCTCATGAAATTCTTCAGAAGATCCTTCCTGAGGTTACCGATGAATTCGCCAAGAAAATCGACGGTGAGGTAGAGACTGCTGCCGCTCTTAAAACAAAAATTAGAGATCTTTTAACCAAGGATCGCGAAGAGCAGTCACGTCAACGTGCAGATGGGATGATCCTGAAAGAGCTTGCGGCTCGTCACGTATTCAAGATTCCAGATCTTATGATGGATATGGAGATCTACAACATGATGGCCCGCAGTGGCATGGTCGACCCAGAGAAGCTCCCATTCGAGAGATTCAACGGGCAAGCCTTCCGCGAGAGAATGGGTGAGCCAGCATGTGAGAGAGTTCGTGCGTCCATATTAGTTGATAAGATCAGCGAAGTTGAAAAGATTGTACCAACTGACGAAGAGACCAAGCAGTGGTTCGCTGATAAAAAAGAGGAGATGGGTGAGAGAGCCTATAATCAGTTCATGGCAGACAGGGATATGGTGCAATCTGCTTGGATGGATTATTCAAGAAGAAAGGTTCTTGATTTCTTAAGGGCCAGAGCCACTATCAAGTATGTCTCCAAAGAGGAGTTCGAAAAGATAGAGAAGGAGCAGGCAGCTAAG
>CAZWGK010000101.1:0-235 GCA_964633685.1 uncultured Bdellovibrionales bacterium
GATTAAATTCAGCGGTTTGACTCCTAGGGTTTAATCCCTATAATTGCCGCCAGGAGAATCTTATGAGCAAAATAATAGCTGTTGTGTCTGGCAAGGGCGGGGTAGGCAAATCTACTGTTGCCGTTAATTTGGCCCTTTCTATCGCCAAACAGGGCGCAAAGGTAGCGTTAATAGATTGTGATTTTTACGGCCCAAGTATCCCCACGCTGGTAGGAAAGGGTGAGGTACAGGTGGA
>CAZWGK010000101.1:287-5366 GCA_964633685.1 uncultured Bdellovibrionales bacterium
CTGCCATGAAGCAGATGTTCAACGACGTTAATTGGGGAGCAGTAGATTATTTCGTGGTCGACATGCCTCCTGGCACTGGCGATGCTCAGATTAGCCTTACTCAGAACTATCCACTAGCAGGCGCAGTTGTTGTGACCACTCCTCAAGAGGTGGCTCTAGCCGACGTTAGAAAAGCCATCAATATGCTCGGCAAGGTGAACGTCCCAATAGTGGGCGTAGTAGAAAATATGGCAGGGTTTATTACTCCAGACGGAAAGAGATACGACATCTTCGGTTCCGGAGGTGGTCAAAGTATTGCCGAGAAGTTTAATCTTCCACTTTTAGCCTCGATTCCCCTGGATCCTGCCGTAAGACACGGTGGAGATGTTGCCGAGCCAATCGCCCTTTCAGAGGGGAGCCACGTGCAGGTAATATTCAAGGATTTAGCCAGAAAGGTACTCGCTCGGGTTGAGGAATTAGCCCAGAAGAAGCCTGAATTGACAGTTGTTAATTAACTATGTAAATTCTTTCGACTTTCAAGAGGAGAGCTTGTGTTTCAACTAGTGCTTACCATTCATCTCGGGTTGTGTCTGTTCTTAATAATTGTGGTCCTTCTCCAGCAAGGAAAGGGTGCCGATGCGGGAGCAGCTTTAGGTGGTGGGAGCAACACTCTATTTGGTGCATCTGGAGCAAGCACTGTCCTCTCGAGAGCGACAACCATGATAGCAGTTGCATTCATAGTGACCTCTGTTATTTTGGTTAAGATGTACCCTGGCGTTACCTCCAGTGGAGGTGCTGGGGATGTTTTAGGTGGCTCCGTTATGTCTGATCAGGTTCACCCTGGTGAAGATACAACCAAAGAGGCCCCAGCCAAGGCAGTGACCGGTGAGAAGACCGAGGCTGCGCCAGCCAGCGCTGGAAAATAGGGTAAACAGCCCTATTAAACTTCAAAGCCTTGCCCAGGTGGTGGAACGGTAGACACACTAGCTTGAGGGGCTAGCGGGAGCAATCCTGTGGGGGTTCAAATCCCCCCCTGGGCACCAAGAATTATTAAAAACCAAGATTATCTCGTCAGCTATATCGACCCGGAATAACCGAGTCGTCCTAGAATTTTGGGCTGGGGCTAGGTTTAGGTGCAACTTTGTAAGCACCTGAGGCAATAAATACTTCAGGCACTTCTTCTCTGATGGCAGTAAGATAAGCAAAGGTTCTTTTTAAGTTGTGGGCAACCTCTGAGCCTGGTGCGTATCTAGCAGCAATATAATCGGTTGAAGAGCTCTCCTTTTTAATCTCGCGCTCGACCGCCACTGAGCAGCGGAGGTAGCGTGGCCTGATGTTCTTCTTGAAATCTTGATACTTTGTCAAAAAGCCAGTCCCAAGATTGTAATTAACTCGATCCTCGAAAGAGTTATCAATCCACTCCTGCCAAAATCTAAGAGTGTGGGGACAGCTCGCTTTACCGTCAATCTGAGAGTTTAAGATGTCAGTCTCAAGGATAGTTTCTAAGATGTATGGACAGGTTCCGTTCTTTAACGTGCAGTAAAGGTATACTCCATTGAGATAGTATAGCTCTCTCTCATTAAACAAGATCTTTGAGGCTGCTACCGAGCGGCTAGCTATATCAGAATTAAACTTCGAGATGGTTGCGATTGCACTATCCTGAATCTCCCTATAGAGCTCTTCCGCATGGCCTAGTGCTGTAACCACTAATAACGAGACGGCGGAAAATAATAGCGCGATTTTTCTCATAGACTACTTCATCTGCTTTGTGTTTTTTACAAGACTATATGGCACTCTGATTCTCTCTCCTAAGGTAAGAGATTTTGAGCCATCAATACCTGACGCCTTTGCAACTGATTCTAGGTTTCCTTTTGCGCCGGTGTACCATGTTGTAATTTTCTCTAAAGTCTCATTGGCAGAGTTGACAGTGTGGATAACGTCGCCGTTTGTGTCCCTCTCTGCGAATCCTTGAGACATCAAAATCGCCATCTGATCGTAATTTAAAGGCTTAAAGGGAGTAGGGCTTGGCTCGGCCTTTTTCGCCAGCGGTGTCGGTTTTGGTGTTGGGGTTACATTTTTTTTAACCGGCGTAGGCGCTATCTTTGGTGCAGCCGACGGTGTTTTTTGAGTAAGTAAGTGTGGCGGTACAACTAAAGAGGGAGCGACCTTTGTTGTTGTATCTTTTGTTACTGGAGGTGTAGCCTTAACCCGAGTTTGGACCCCATTTATTCGCAACAGTGGCTCACCCTCTAACTCGAGATGGGCGGTTTTTAAAGATTGATTTTCAAAGTCTGATACCTTGAAAGGACCTCTTACTATCCAATCATAATTAAGAAGAGTTGAATTTAGCTCGGCAATATAAAATGAATTCTCCCGGGGGTAGTAAAGGCTCATGTCTGTTGGGCGAACTTTATGCTCTTGCACCTTAATTGCATGCGGAGCTCCTCTACTTGTAACAAATCCCTTGAGAGCCTCACTTTTACCTAATTCACGAGATAAAAAATCATTTGCCCCCAAGCTTGAATTAGTAGTGCTCAGAGGGAGTAATCCACGATTGCTAATGCCGCCAAAAGTTCTGGGTTGTTTATCTGACGAACATCCAACCAACAGCACGAGGGCTGATAGGGATACTAATTGTTTTAGCGCTAAGTTTATCATTCCCGAATTTTACGAGCCCTGGAAGAACCCGACAATAGGGAAATAGTGCGGCCAGGGAAAATACTAACCCTTTTTGATGTCGGCTCTTAGTTTATCGACTTCGTTTGTGAGATCGGTCACAGCTAGTATCACCGCAGCGTTGAAGTTCCGTTGTTGGGCGATTGTGTCCTTAAGTAGAGCTTTGATAATTGGCTGGAGCCCTTTCTTGGCAGCAACGATAAATTTGCCTATAAAACGGCGGTGAGAGGATACCGTGACGGGCTTAAAGTCGATATCCCAGGCCTGGCACATAGCCCTGAGTTTTTCTAACCGCTCGGCGGTCACCTCTAATCTCTGACTTATGACAGGGCGATTTAATGAAGCTAAGTACTTGATATCTCGGTCTGAGTAAGCTCCCGACCCTATTTTGGATGCAACTCCACCCTCTAGACTCTCAAGAAGCTCTATCGGGGCTGATTCCCCCTGTATTTTTATCCAGTTATCGCTCGCCATAAGGTCTACAGCATACTTCTTTTTAATTTTTTTGGTCAAGCACGCAACTTTTTACAGGATTCTTCGATTAGTAGTCGGAAACTGAATTTAGGAGGAATCATGAAAATAGCCCCCATAAACGGACCAGCAGTAGTTGCTCAGGCGACGAATAAGGTTGCACCAGTCAAGCAGACGTTTAAAGAGGTGATGAATCAAGTTGATGCTAATAGCCTTAACTCATTGCAGAAGGACCTGAACAACTTCACTCAAGGGATTATGAGCGGCAAAACATATTCATCTAAGGACCTAATTGTATATCAGATTAAGGCCGGCCAGTTCGGGCTCGGTGTTGAGCTCGTATCCAAGTTAGCAGAGAGCGTTTCATCCACCGTCAAAAAGCTTGAGCAAGGGCACTAATGAGCTCGGTAGAGACACGAAGATACGAATTAAAGACGACCATCCTCAAAGAGGATGAGCGCAGGGAGACTCTCAAGATCTCCAAATTCAATAAAGTGATCTCTGAAGTAGAGGCAGAGCTTTCGGTTAAAAATAAAAAGATTGAGAGCCTTCAGGAGCGAGCTAAAACAAGTAGTGGCGTTGAGTCTCTGCGTGAAAGGTTAGCTGCGCTTAGTGACTGCGTAAAGTCCCTTAAGAATCTCTCCAAAGAGAAGAGAGTAGTCTCGGATAAGCTATCGAGCCTAAATAGGGAAAAGGCAGCTCAGGTAGAGGTAGTTTTGGGTTTGAAGAGTAAAGGCGAGAAGATTGCTGAGGTAATTGCTGAGCGTAAGGCGATGGCTAAGCATATAAGGGAAGTATCAGCCCAAGAGGAGATCGTATCGACCAAGACTTCTGCTGAAATAACTTCGAGGGAGAGTAGAGATAGAGTGAAGGGAGAGCTTGGCGATACCTTCTCTATAAATCAATCTGATATTTTACAGGGAGCCCTCAATCAAGGCCCTGATAAGGTGATTGATGCAGCGGTTATACGTGGCCTAAACGGCGCACAGGCGAACGGCTCATTTGCAGGGACATCGTCAAATTCAGAGCGTGGTGGAGAGCAGGGCCGATTTAACACTCAAGGAGAAAGTAGAGACACCCAAAGGAGTTGGAGCGAGTTGAAAGGCGAAGTAAGGGGTGTGGAAACCCAGAATTTTGAGGGGGGTAAGGGCGTTGCTTTAGCTCTTACTGGACAGAGTGGAGAAGAGCTGAAGGTCCGAGTTCAAAGAAAGGGCCAAAAATTGGTTAGAGTAGAGATTGAGACGAATCACGCCGCGGATCAGAGAAGAGCTTGGGCTAAGAAAACTGAAATATCGACCGCATTGCAGGCAGCTGGATTCTCGGTTGAGGCTGTTATCGTAGGAGGAAAGAAATGAACATATTCGGTCAAGGTGGAAGTCCGCTGTGGTTGGTGGCATTGGCATTTGGGTTCTCACTTGTGCCAATCGTGATCGGGGTCAGCACAAGTTATCTCAAGATATCTATTGTGTTGGGTATGCTACGTCAGGGGCTAGGCGCGCAAACTGTGCCAGGAAACTTGGTAATAATGGCTTTATCTCTTGGTTTGTCACTGTTGGTCATGGCACCAGTTGTAGAGAACTGTAGTGCTAATTTGATGGCAGCCCTGCCCCAGAATATGAAGGAAGCTCCAACCAAGAAAAACTTTGAGGAGATTGCGAAAGCTCTAATTCCGTGGCGAGACTTTCTGGAGACTCATTCAGGAGAGCGAGAGGTTGTATTCGTAAGAAACCTTACAAAACTATCTTCTGTAAAAAAAGAACAGGTGACTTTGGCTAGTGGTATTAAAACGGAAGCACTCGAGAAAACCGACACTGGAATAGAGGTTAAACAGGAGCTAGAAAGAAAGCTAAATGGATTTGAGCTTCTGCTCTCGTTTTTGCTGACTGAATTAAAAGAAGCCTTTTCAATGGGTTTTGTTCTCTTACTTCCCTTCTTGGTCATAGACTTAGTGGT
>CAZWGK010000101.1:5376-8901 GCA_964633685.1 uncultured Bdellovibrionales bacterium
ATATTTTAGTTGCCTTAGGAATGTTCATGGTAACTCCAGCTATGATTACGTTACCGTTAAAATTAATAGTGTTTGTCTTGTGTGATGGATGGATGCTTTTGTCAAAAGGATTAGTGGTGTCTTATGGAACAGGAACTTTTTAAAGAAGCGCTTAAGTTTACCTTGATGGTATCGCTGGTGCCGACAGCTATATGCATATTAGCTGGATTAGTGGTGGGTGTTATTCAATCGGCCACTCAGATTCAGGAGCAATCAATTTCTTACGCAGTAAAGCTGGGCGGAGTGATAGTAGGATTGGTAGCGACTGCTCCATGGTACTCGAATCAATTCATGGTGCTGTTTGAAAAAGCGCTGATGTTTGGAAGGTAGCCATGATAGACCTTGACTGGATAATATTCTTTAGAGTTTTGGGGTTTACCATTCTCATTCCCGTCGGGTTTGGACCAACAAAAATTGGACTAAGACTGGTCTTAGCGGCACTATTTGGTACTATTTTAGGTACAACCTCTGGTGGTGCTAACTCTGACTCAGCACTGTTCGATGTTCTAATAGGTCTTTTATTGAGTATCCCTCTTGTTTTAGCTCCTAAGATAATAAATGGAGCCGCCAGTTTGTTTGATACCTTAAGGGGCCAATCGATATCTTCAATATTCGATCCATTTTCTAAGAGTAATAGTCCCGCATTCGGTATCTCGATGGAGAAATTCACATGGGTTGTGCTCTTGGCTAGTGGCGCTTTAGAGACCGGGCTGAGGGGCGTAATAGAGAGCAAGGGGTATTTGTTAAGCGCGTCCACTCAAGAGATAGCTCATTTTGGAGCATCGATTATAAAGATTATTAGTCAGGTCACTTTGGGTGTTTGGAGCGCTCTTTTGCCATTTGCTGTGTTCTGTATCTGTGTAGAGCTGGTGGGAATATTGTGTGCAAAGCTCCTTCCCAAAGGTTCATTTACTGGGGACTTATTTCTGATTAAGAGCTTTGTTGGGATATCGATGTTGGTGGTTGTGTTGGAGGGGGCGCTGCCAGTAGTTGATGGTCAGGTGGTGATGGAATCTTTTAGAATAGCCATTCTGAAAAAGTAGGTCGGTTATGGCAGAGAAGAAGCAATTTGAAGCCTCAGCTAAGAAACTAAGAGATGCCCGAGAGAAGGGTGACCTAGCCAAGAGTCAGTTGCTTACTCAAACCGCTGTAATATTAGGGGGATGCCTAAGCCTCTCTTTTTTTGGCTTAAATGTTTGGGAAAGAATCGGCTTCCTGGTAGAATACGGTTTGACGGAGGGATTCAGAGAGCCTGTCAGAATGATGTGGGCGTTTGGGGTAGAAGCGCTTCAAATAGTCCTCTTATTTATTTTGGCTGTGGCATTATCTGGAATAGTCGCTGAGCTCTCACAAGTCGGATTCATGTGGAAACCGGCTTTGGCGCTGCCGGACTTTAAAAGAATAGATCCTATTGCTGGATTTGGTCGCCTCTTTAGCGGAGTTAAGAAGAGCTTAAATTTTTTGCTTCGAGCTGGTGTGGTTGTGGCTGTTGCATATATGACTCTTTCAAATTCAATCGAGATTGGGGCTGTCTCGTTTGCTAACCCTGGAATCGGCACCGAGTTATTTTCAGAATCGATCCAGAAGATTCTAAAATATAGCCTATGTGTTCTGGGAATATTTTCTGTTTTTGAATTCCTTAAGACTAAGAGGGATTACCAAGCGAAGTTATCTATGTCGCTGGATGACGTTCGTCGAGAGAATAAGGATGAAGAAGGAAATCCGGAGATCAAGCATCAGCGCAAACACATGCACCGCGCCATGATCAATCAAGACTTAGTAACAAGAGTTAGAAAATCTAAAATGGTTATTGTCTCTAAGAGGGAGGGGTAATGTCTGCCACTAATCCCGAAGCCCAAGAGAGACGAAGATTAATCGGATCGAGTGCGGTGCTTGCATTTGAGCTTGACGCCGAGGGTGGCATTATCTGGGTCAGTGATTTTCTTGCAGCAGCTGTTAACAAGGCTTCCGAGTCATTTGTTGGAAGCGAGATGGAGGATGTTATAAGTCTTCTCCTTGCACCTGAGCATCAGATTTTAGCCGAAAACTCAATTTACCGAGTAATGCAAGAAGTTGATGCCTCGGCAAAATTCAAAGGCGGTTTAAAGAGTGGCTTAAGAGATGTGTATGAGTTTAACGTAGCTCCCACCAGTTGTCGTGGAGTTTTCGTAATAGGCACAAAATTAGAGGGCGAAAGAGAGTATTCCGCAAATTTCGAAGAGGTCAAAGAAGCCCAGGCTCAATTGAAAGAGGAAAAAGAGAGATTGGAGGTGCTTTATAAAGTTTCTCAGGCACTTCAGTCAAATCTTGACCCATCATTAGTGGCACTGCAGGGATTAAAGAGTCTTCTGTCTGCTACGAAGTCAGATAGCGGAATGGTGTTTTTCTACGATGATAAGAGTGACCGATTTGAAATAGCCGCTATTCATGGAATTCCTGAAAACTTTCTATCAAAAATAGAAAAGCTGATTAACGGGCAGTCGATAGCGCGAAAAGCGATTGGAACAAGGCTGCCAGCAAAAGTTGATAATATTCAAGATGACGAAAGGGCCGTCATTAAAGAGGCAAAAATTGACGGCCTGAAGAGCGCCATCGTGTGTCCGTTATTTGTTGGAGACCGCCATCTTGGTTCATTGGCTATATTTAGAAAAGAAATCCAAGCTTATCACGATTCAGATATGTCTCTAGTTGCCGCTGCCGCAAGCCAAATCGCAGCAGCGACTTTTCAGGCTGAGTTGTATGCGGCAGAGAAAAAACAGGCAGGTTACTTTGCCGCACTCTATCGAATGAGTCACGAACTGTCGGGGTATATGAATCCCAAAGATTTAGCCCAGCGGGCATTCCACATTATCAACCGAGAGCTCGCTTGTAAGAGAATGTGGTTAGGAACTCTTAATGAGCAAGGAACTCATCTGATTGGTCAGGCTGGATTTGGCCCAGGGGTGAGAAAGAGCATTATCAATACCAAAATCGAAGTAAGACGCGACAGCGGAGATATGTTGGGCGCTTGCTTAACCAGGAGGGAGCCCATAATCGTAAGTGCTAATGATTGGAACGGCTGCCCGCAATTAAGATCTCTGGTCGAGAGGTTAAATATAGAATCGTGTGCGATAATCCCGATCGTCTCTATGGCTCAATCGGTTGGTATCTTAGTGGTAGAGCCAGTGGTAAGTGCTGGGTTTTTTAATCAACAGAAGTTATCATTCCTCGGCAGTATGGCTAACGAGATAGCTGTGGTGTTACTAGCAACTAAATTTCAGAATAAAGTTGCAGAAACTGAGAAGATGAGAATGGCGGGCTTATTTGCATCGGCCGTGGCTCACAATTTTAATAACATGCTTCAAGTAATCTTAGGTCAGGCTTCCCTTATAGAGATGCAAGAGGATCTATCAAAATCAGCAAACGAGGCAGCCTCTCTAATTCGGTCTGCTGCACTAAGAGGTGCGAATCTTGTAAAACAGCTTCTAAGTTATGCCGCCAGCGATT
>CAZWGK010000102.1:0-8788 GCA_964633685.1 uncultured Bdellovibrionales bacterium
AATTCCATCACTGAGCTCAGATATCGGAAGCAAGTCGGGTTGATGAATAAATGAGGGACGATGGTGCCCGCGATATGCGGCGATTCTATCCTGGATACTGGTATAATCGCTGTCGTCAGGGGCTTCTGCAATCCCAGCCCGGATGGGGTTGAGATCCACATAAACAGACGCCGCAATTACTGAGCTAGCCCCTTCTAACTTTTGACATTTAAATCGCCCCTCCCAGAATCTTCCTGTACAGGAATCTTCAAAATTTGCTCTTCGAGCAACATATTCATTAAGACAACGATGAAACCAACTTAGGCTCGAAAGTCGCTCTCGAACCTTCTTTACATACTCTTTAGAGGATACGATGGAATCAATCTTTGCTCTGTCTTGCTTGTTTGGAAAATCCATATTGGAAGAGAATATGCACACCCAACGCTCTGCCACCTCGTAATCAGAGAGTTCTTCTACAAGATCAGGTCTGCTGCGAAGAACCGTGTGCAGATGATTATGCATTATTGCATAGGACGCTAACTCGATAGCGAAGAAGTCGAGAAGAAAAGCCATTCTACGAACGACCCATTCGCGGCGATATTCATAATCTTTGTTGGAATATTTATCCTTTCCGCATAGAAAGGCTCTACGAACGCACCGAGATACGCAGTGATAGAACCCAGGAAAAGATGGATCGATAATTTTGTTGCGAGCAATTGTCATACTGAGTCTCCGAAAAAAATAATTTTCAATAACTAATCGAAGTGGCGGGGTAAAAGTTGCTAAGAAATAAAAAGTTATAGAAGGTGGTGGGCCTAGGCCTAACGGGTAGGCCTAACGGGGACAGCCACTTCCCACAGATGGGGTGGATTAGGGATGATTAGAGGACAGCCACTCTATGACAAAACGCTAATACATTGATTCGATTAAATCTTTAAATCGCTGCTCAATTGCCTTTCGACGAATTTTAAAAGTTGGGGTCAAAAGTCCATTTTCAACAGTAAAATCACCCGGAACAGTTCTTATCTTTCTGACCTGCTCAAAGTTGGCAAGCTCAGCGTTTACTTTATCGATATGGGACCAAAGTAAAGCCAGCACCTCTCGCGAATCCGCAAGGTCAACTGAGGTCAGTGGATGTCCAGTATTTTCGAAATGCTTTTTTATGATCTCTGAATTTAGAGTGACCAATGCCGAGCAGTAAGCTTTTCCTTCACCACAGAGCATGACTTGGGATACAAAAGGAGTATTCTTGAGCTTATCCTCGATATCGTTTGGAGCTATCTTCTTCCCATTTGATGAAACAATTAACTCTTTTTTTCTACCTGTTATAGAGAGATAACCGTCAGCATCCAAAGCACCCATATCTCCAGTCTTAAACCAGCCATCCTCAGTCCATGATGCCTTGGTGGCAGTCTGCCTGTTGTAATAGCCAGAGGTAACATTTGGTCCACGAAACCAAATCTCTCCGTCCTCAGATATGGATAATTGGATGTCCTCGGAAAGCACAGGGCCCACGGTCCCAACCTTCTTCTTTCCAAAGCGATTCACGTTAGTCGCAACACAGGTCTCAGTTAATCCATACCCCTCAAGGATTTCAATGCCCATCGAATCAAAGAATTCAGCTACATGTACAGGCAACTTTGCACCGCCAGAAATACAATATTTAAAATGTGCTCCAAATAACCGATTAGCTACTTTCTTTCTAATGCCCCCGAGCAAGAGATGAGCCACTTTCGACCGTAAACTTGCCGCTCCTCTTTTTTGATATATTTCCGAGGACACCCCAATAAAGGTTTTCAAAATTGCTGCCCCCAAGCCTGGCTGAAAAGATTGCCTTATTATCCCCTCTCTCATTTTCTCCAAAAGTCGGGGAACGATGGGAACGATATCGGCACTTCCCTCTCGAATATCCCTGGTGACAGATACCGGTTCCATTCTGGATGTCCTGGTATCTATTACCGCGATGAATTTCAACATGGCCGGGGTTAGAAACCCGATGTAGCCCATCAATTTGGCAAAAGAATGCGCCAGCGGAAGAAAAAGCATGATGGATGAGCTCTCTGCAAAGAGACCGGAAATGCCAGCCTGACGAATATTCGCAAGATGATTTCCATGCGTCTGCATCACTCCCTTTGGTGGTCCAGTGGTTCCGGAGGTATACACTAAGCATGCTAAATCGTTGCGCTTAAGATTGGACACCCATTCGGGGATCCGAAATTCACATTTTTTAAATATCTCTCTAAGATTCTCAACAAGAGGATCTATTTTGCAGTCTTCAAATGAAATTATCCGGCGAACTTTGATTTTTTGATTGGAGGAGGCTCTATCTTCATTGCCTTGGATGTCCCAGGAGTTATTGGAAATATTCAAAATCTTCTGAGCCTGCTCTTCATTCTCAACGAAGACTACGCTGGCTCCTGAATCAAAAAGGATGTAGGCAATCTCAACTTCAGGAAGTGTCTGGTAAACAGAGACTGAGACTCCACCAATCGATAAAATGGCTAAATCTGCCTCCATCCACTCAGGTCGGGAAGAAGAGAGAATCGCAACTTTGTCCCCAGGTTGTACCCCAATTTCAGAAAGCCTAGCTGCTATCTTACAAACCCGCTCAAATACCTGACTAAAATTGGTGGACACCCACTTTCTTGCAGATCGCGACTCTAAATGGCCGTCATATTGCGCTTGCGAATACACAATTCCCTGCGGCAACTGCTCTGCAATAGCAAAGAAGGCTGACGGAATACTCTGCATTTCATCTAAGTGTCTAAAATCCATAAGAAAGCTCCTCTGGTTTTTATAATACAGACTTTAAAATCCTCCGACAGTTACAAATAAACGTTGCTATAGGTCTATAATTTAATTCGGAAGGGATTCCCTGCAGGACATCCAGTTCTTTCATCCCTGGAGGACATCCATTTATTCTTATGCCGCTCTCGGTACCATCTCTGCCTAATCTTCCCGGCGCCTTCCGGGGACATCCAAAAGATAAACGCTTTCATCACCCATGCTAACCAGTCAAATGGAAAGAGATTTTTGAGGGAGGAATCAAAGTGGATGTCCCCTAAGTCTCCCCTAAGTCTCTTGGTCCAACTCTTGCTCTTCCTCACCTAGGATTATTTTAGGAATAGTTTTGGGAAATTATTGCCTAAATAGGACCCTAATGCGTGAAATTCAAGGAAGAATTTTCCACTGGAGATACATATGAGAATTGAAACAGCACTTTACACAAGCCGCGAAGGAATTAGTGCGCACGGCGGTGCCATCTCGGCAATTGGTGATAACATCTCCAACGTCAATACTCCCGGATTCAAAGGCCAACGGGTCGAATTTGCCAATCTAGTAGCCGATGGAATGAGCGGTGGAATAACTACACAAACAGAAGGCACGGGAAACGGCGTAAGAATTACAGCAGTTCGTTCGATTCACACAAACGGCACAATTGAGCCTACCGGTAGAGAGCTAGACGTAGCCATATCAGGCCCTGGATACTTTAATGTCGGAGCGGCCGATTCACCGAGATACACAAGAGCTGGTAATTTTGGTCTCGATTCCGCCGGTAATCTGGTTACGGTAGGCGGGGACTCGGTGCTAGGATTTATTTACGATGGCGGAATTCTGGGGACCGATATCGCACCGATCAATATGTTGAATTTCTCGACAACGGCAACTCCAACCACGACTGCTGCAGTCCAGGGCAATCTGGATAGCTCGTATGCAATCGGAGTTCCACCGGTAGATCCTGCCTCATTCAATGCTCTATCAGATGGAGTGAACTATACTGCAAGCGTCGATGTAATCGATAGCTTGGGGGACACCCATGACGTGATCTTAGCATTCACAAAGACGGCGGCTAACACATTTACAGTGCAAGCTTATATTGACGGAGGAGATGTTGGCGGAACAGTGGGTGTCCCCTCTCTTCTTGGATCCACTGACCTAGTTTTTAACGGCACAGGTCTAATCGATGAGGCTAATCAGGCTGCTGCGCAGTTGGCCCTGACTCCAGCCTTTGGAAACGGTGCTGCCGCAGGAAACGTAACAATTGATCTTGCTGACTTCTCTCAATTTGCAGGCAACTCTGGAATAGACTACGTGACTCAGGATGGCGTGAGCGCCGGTTCATTAAAGGCGTATGAATTTAGTGGAAACGGCGATGTAGTGGCTGTCCTAGATAATGGTCAAAGAGTGGCAATTGCGAATTTAGCCGTTAGCACATTTACCAACCTCGATGGTTTACAAAAGCTCGGGGATAATCTTTATTCAGCCACCGCCGAGGCAGGGACAGTGAGCACTGGTGAAGCTGGAGTTGACGGTCGAGGAACAATCCAGGGTGCGGCGTTAGAGAGATCCACCGTAGATTTGTCCACAGAGTTCACAAATTTGGTACTGTATCAGAAGGGGTACCAAGCTAACTCAAAGATCATGAACACAGTTGATCAAATGCTCGATCAAGCCCTATCGATGTTACGATAGAAGTTGAGGGCATTACAGGACATCCACTAAATAAAAAAGACGAATCTATCCAGATCGTTTGGTGTGGGTGTCCACTAAAACCTCTAAAATCAAATCTCTAGTATTTAGCCATTTCTGGATCTATCTCTTCTGCCCAGGCATGGATGCCTCCCGTGAGATTAACAAGATTAGTAAATCCATGATTTCGGGATAAAAACTCAATAGCCCTGAGGCTCCTCATTCCATGATGGCAATGCACAACCACCTCTTGATCCTTGGGGATTTCAGATGAGTGGGTGTCCAGTTCAGCCATCCCAATCCTCTTTCCGCCGAGATTACAAATCTGATATTCCGAGGCCTCGCGTACATCAAGAATAAAAACCCTATGACCGCCGTCTAGGCGAGACTTCAACTCCTTAACGCTTATCGTTTTTGTCATGTTACCTCTCCCCCAAAAATTAAATGGATTATCCCTACTCTACTCAAGGTTTAATTGCTCAGTTAAATCACCGGACAGTTAAATCACCGGACACCCAACGCTATCCACCCTGATTCCCGCCATTCTCTCCAGCTAAACTACTAACTAATCTGGGACCCTACCCGAAACCATGAGATTTCAAAACATTGTTTAACTATGCAGGGCCCTATAGCCTCGTACAAAAAATATATTAATCCTACCACAAAAAAAAACATCTACTAACATACAGGTACTGTTAGATTATTTAACCAGAATTCATCATGAACAAGTTTACGACCAAGAGCACTTCATCATCCTCCCACTACGACCTTATTGTTTTAGGTTGCGGTCCAGCAGGCCAACGTGCCGCTGTACAGGCTGCCAAATTACGCAAGAAGGTCGCCATCCTGGACTCTCGCGAGGTGGTAGGAGGCGTTTGTGTTAATCTTGGAACCATCCCAAGCAAATCGTTCCGAGAGGCTGTCCTCTATCTATCCGGATTCAGGCAACGAAATATTTATGGATCGGCCTATCGAGTAAAATCAGATATCTCGATGTCGGATCTAACCTTTAGGTGTAATCAGATTGTTCAACACGAAATTGAAACTATCGACGGTCAACTTGCAAGAAATCGAATCGATGTTATTCACGGGCATGCTCGCTTCGTGGACACCCACAAGATTGAAATAGAAAGCACAATCACAGGTACTAGCTCAAAAACAGCAGATTATTTCGTAATTGCCACCGGTGCCAAACCTTTTCGCCCACCAAACATACAATTTGATGGAACACACATATTTGATAGTGACGACCTGCTTCAAATGCGGGACATTCCTCGCACCATGACTGTAGTCGGAGCAGGTGTTATCGGCATCGAATACGCCTCAATGTTTGCAGCTCTTGGGACAGCCATCACAATAGTTGATGGGCGCGAAAAGATTCTTGATTTCGTTGACCAAGAGATCATTGACTCTCTAATTTATCGGATGAGATCGATCGGCGTGACCTATAAAATGGGGGAACAGGTCGAGAATTGTAAAATTAGAGAAGATGGCCAAGTCGTCACCGAACTTAAGAGCGGAAAAGTGATCGTGTCCGACTGCGCTCTATTTTCAGCTGGCCGTCAAAGCGCAACCGAAAATCTTGGACTAGATAAACTTGGAATAAAAACTCTGGCTAGAGGGTTGCTAAAAGTAAACGATCACTACCAAACTGAGGTGCCAAATATTTATGCCGCAGGGGATGTGATTGGGTTCCCCGCTTTAGCCTCAACATCTGCTGAGCAGGGAAGAATTGCCGCTTGTAATATTTTTGGAATCGAGGGTAAGGCGAGTGAGATTCCGCTACCTTACGGAATCTACTCAATTCCTGAAATCGCGATGGTTGGGAAAAATGAAAAAGAGCTGACTGAGAAGGGTGTCCCTTATGAGGTTGGCGTTGCTCGGTATACTGAAAACACAAAAGGTTACCTTATTGGGGATAGAGACGGCGTGCTCAAGTTAATTTTCCATCGAAAGAATAAATCCCTGTTGGGTGTCCATATTATAGGTGAAGGGGCTACTGAGCTTGTTCATATCGGACAGGCAGTGATGTCTTTTGGTGGCGGCTTAGATTACTTCGTCAACGCCGTGTTCAACTATCCAACTCTAACTAGTTGCTACAAAACAGCGGCGTTAGAGGGGCTCAATAAGCTCAGAGCACAGCGAGCTATTTGAAGTTTTGCTGAGGGAATTCACAGGACAGCCACTCCTATAAGATTACAAAAGTCGGCTAGATTAGGCTGAATGCTGCCGAATTGATCTTCTCAGAGACTACTGTTGTGACTATCGGTTCAGATCCTTTTCACTAGTATGGTAGGCACCCTTCGAAGTGGATCGAGACTCAAGCTAATCGCTAATCTTGTCTCATCTCCCCAACTGGATGTCCCGGTAACTCCCTTTATTTCAAGGATATCTCCAGCAAGCCCCTCATGAGCGCGATAGTGGCTCAGGTCTGTGGGCAGGATAATAGACTCTCCCCATCCCTGCTTGTGGGACTGCTCCCGAGCTACCACCATTAAGTAGCCTAATAGAACAGAGGTTTTTGATTTAGCTATATCAAAAAGACCAAATCCATAATTGCCTCGTTGAAGACCCATAGAATTTTCTATCAACCTAACATCATCGGTTAAGTGGCATAAAGCCCTCTCCCAAGCCTTTGAACCAAATACAGGCTCAGCTTCAAAATCATGATCGCCTCTTCTGGGCGCAAACAGGACATCCAACTCGGCCTCGTCTCTGGAAGTGATAATCAAGGCAACATCACCATCAAAATCCTCAGGAGCTATCTCAGAGTTGACGTTAAGCGTCACGCCAGTTGCTACCTTTACTCGTTTTTTGTGGGTGTCCGATTTAGCCCCGCCCCGATAATCACCAAACTCAGTCGCTGGTCCAGGATATATTGCCTGCCAAGGTGGCAGGCATAACTTACCACTCTCTTTGGCAATAACTTCTACCAGGACAGCCACTCTTTCTAAATCTTTCGAAGCAACAGCTCCCCGAACTTTCGGAATATAGATTCGATGGCTGTCCCCGAATTTCCCTTCATCCCACTCCGGACGATCCATCATGAAAATATTTCGGCTTATTAAATCTAGGGCGCCAGTGAAATGGGACACCAATTCCTCGCTTCTGTATACCACCCCGCCAAATTGCTCCTTCTCAACATCAGATGCAGATTCAAGCTCTGACCAAGAGGCCTTGATTGGCTGGCCATTTTCTATGAAAGAGGCAAATCCCCGGTCAACATAACCCTGCTCATTTTTTATCTGGATGTCCTCTTGAACCTCAAAAAATTCGGGGCAGTACAGGATAGCACTATCTGATGCGGGCTCCGGGACATCCACCTTATGAATAGAACTATCCTGTTTAGGTTCCTTGCTCCCATCCAACTTGTCGTCATCGTTCATCATACATCAGTCATCCAAAAAAACTCACAGATTCGAGGAGGTACTACAAACTAGAAACTCCTCCGATCTCCAAGAGATGTTACCGACTTATGATTTTAGGTTATGAATAAAGAGCGGGTGTCCTTTGATTATACGTGTTTTCGCAAGGCTAAGCAGCTAGAAAATTAAAGGGTGGATGTCCCCTAATTAATCAAACTCAGTAAATCCAAAGCACTAACAATTCCAACCACTTTACCCTGGTCTAGAATCACGATTCTATGAACATGATTTTGTCGCATCTTCTGGGCTACTACCGCGACAGACTCGCTAACCGAGGCTGTTAATACATCCTGGTCCATTACATCTTCGATTTTCACCTTTTTAAAGAAATCCGGTAACTGGCTGTCCTCCAGAGACATGAAATAACTATCCATCCGATGCTCTAAGTCCTCTTTGAAACCTTTAAAGTGACGCATAAAAGCCTCCCGAGCCAAATCAGTCTGAGATAAAATCCCTACAAGCGAGCCATCCTGAGCAACCACAGGAGCACCACTAATCTTGAACTTCGAAAACAATGTCCAAGCCTCCTCAAGATTCATCTCCGGATTAAGACTGACCACATGCTTGGTCATTAGATCTCTAGTTGCTAAATGGTGATGCATATTCGTAGCTCCTTTAGATAAATAGAATAACCGCTTCAAGCGGCAATTAGATTGTATGGAATTATACAAACCAAAAAAACTTAAATTTAAAACTCAACATTGAGCGCCAACTCGCTCTAAGTTAGGGTAAGTTAGGGGACATCCACACATCCTCCGGACTGCGCAATTTCCAGCGACTTACGGCGACTTACGGGACATCCACAATAAACTTCCAATCCCCAAGATCTCTCCGAGGACAGCCACTAAATAATAGAATGTTGTATTTTTTAATTTTTTTGAATTCAATTTAGAAGGATGGCTGTCCTGCATCCC
>CAZWGK010000103.1:0-3907 GCA_964633685.1 uncultured Bdellovibrionales bacterium
AGATCTTAGAGGTACTCAAGCCGCGATGGTTAAATTATATATCGTTTCTAAATTTGCCGCTGCCAACGAAGTGGTTCAGGCTTTGAATTTGAAGCTAGGGCTAGCGCCTCAAGAAGCAAACAAAGAGATGAGTGTAATTGAGTCAAATTGGTTGATGAACCCTAATTACATGGAGAGACCTTCCTTTAAAGAGGTAGCTCATTCATTGAGTCAGCTTGAGAAGGTTTACCAAGAGAAACGTATTTTCCCAAGATTAAAGCTCCCTGAATTTGATCAGCCTTTCAGACAGATGGCAACTCAAATTAAAAATCTGAGACAACAAGTTCAGCTTTGGGAGAAAGAAGATGTATCCACCGAGGAGCAGGATTCCAGGTATGAGGATTTACGTGAGATCTTGAGGGGCTTAAATGTAATATCTGAATTGAGGAATCTTCCAAAGCCATTATAAGATTAAAACATAAAGCCAAGGTTACTTATTTCAAAAAATAAAGAGCCTCTCCCGAGATCACGCTGACCATCCAGAAGAATACGAATAATTTAGTCTGAGTGGGATGTTCTTTAAAAAAGAATATTCCTCTTTTACTATCGCTATAAGCTAGAGCTGCATAGACGGCGAAAGATATAAAGACTAAAAGCGAGAGAGAGCCGTGAACAGCAGCTAAAAGCTTAAACCAGGTTGGATTTTCTGTGGTTGAATGGTGATCCATTCGACTTATCATATAGAGCATATTTACGAAGAATTCGAACAGAATCAGCCCGAGAGCGAGGCGTCCATTAAATGGCCGTTGTTTGTAGTTCTGATATACAATTGTTAGCACACCAAGAGTGACGAAAATCTCTGCGATTGCCGAAAATGTGCTGAATGAGATGAGCTCCATGTGTGCCTTGAAAATAAAAAAGCCGAGGAGAGTACCCCTCGGCTTCGTTTGTTAACTCAATTTAGAAATCAAACCTTACGCTAACAAACACACTTCTCTCTGGTTGATTCTCAGGGAAAAATGGTTCTTGGTAAGTCTTATCAAAGAGATTTTTAACCCCTGTGATTAACTTACCTTTGCCGAGTTTGTTTTCTTTTAGGTCCAATGAAACGGATAGATCCACAACAGTGAATCCAGAAGCGTCATATTGCGCACGTCCTGGGCTAACGGTTTGATCTTCCGACTCGAGGACAGTACGAGCAATTAGAGCAGGCGTAACAAGCTCAAACCACTCTGATTCGACTGGTTGCGCATATCGAGCTCAATAATTGAAGACCCAATTCATTACATCCAGTTTGTCAGTATCGTCTGTCCATGTTCTTGCTAGGTTTGCAAAAACATCCAGACGCTCGGTGGCTTGATATGAGACTCCGGCTTCACCGCCGTATAGAGTTACATCGCCGAGGTTGTCGTACTGTTCGGTTACGAATCCTCCAACAAATCCTAGAGATTTTGTACCGATGTAATCTGATATTTCAGACCAGTAAGCCGCTGCTTCATAGGAAAAGTCTCCACTTCTGCTCTTGGTTCCGATTTCAGCAGTAAGAGCACGCTCTGGGTCTAGATTCTCCTTTCCGATTATTCGGGTTGGAGCACCTAGATTAACAATTCCATTTTGGAATCGCTCGCCCAAATCTGGAACACGAAATCCAGATGCTAAGCTAGCGTAGTAAGATTGATCCTTACTCTTTTTGTAAACAGCACCAACCGATCCGCTGAGACCAAACTCGTCATCATCATAATCTGTGGTTGAGTTGCTGATCGAGAAGAAATCGCCTCGGATTCCAGGGATAATTTCCCACGAGTCCATTTCGATTGAATCTTGACCATACAGACCCACCCGAGATTGATCAGCATCGGCTCTGTTTCTGGAGATAATTTTGGTAGCTCCGTTTACTGCGCCAATTCCAGCTTGTCCGACGACCTTTTGGGTTTCAGTCTCTGGAAGATCTGTTGTGTCGTATCCAACATCTAACCCGAAGGTGAATGTGTGTTTGTCCCAAGCATATCGGGCCTGAGATTGCCACTCATATGTATTTACCTCGTCATCAGTATCTACCACGGAGGTAGTTACAGTTGCGGCAGGGTTGTAAAATAGTGGAGGTCCAGCAAATCCTGGGCTACCAGTTGGGTAGAAGGCAGTCTCTCTGTGGAAATCACGATTAAGTTGTTGCCAATAGAGACCAGTCTTAAAATATTCCCAACAGCTATCAAGACCTGATGCCTCGTATTCGGCTCCTAAAAGCTGACGAGAGTAAACAGGAAACTCAAAATAGAGAGGAGAGGTAATCAGACTTGATGAGCCTGGAGGAGGAAATTTTGCGATCGGAAGTGATATTTTCTGATCTGTAACAACTACATCTTCATTTCGATCATAGTTTCCGATAAGGCGGATTTTGCTCTCCCCATCTAGATGAAAATCAACTTTACCCCAGATTCCTTTGTTCTTGAAAGAACCACCCTGAGCATCTTCATCGTTTGGTAGGTTTGGCTCACCTGCATCGGTGAAGCTTCCGCCAACTATTGCGCTGTAGTTCTCATCACCGAAATCGACATAGGCATTGGCTCTGTTCAAATCACGTGAAGCGTCGAACTCGTATCCAATTCCGCCATTTGTGCCGGCCTCAGTTCTTCTTTGAGGCTCGCGTGTAATGATGTTGACTACACCACCGAAGGAATCAGTTCCGTACAATACGGAGGCTGGGCCTCTGAGGACCTCAATCTTTTCGATCGAAGAAGTGTCGTACAAGCTGAGGTTACCACCACCGTAGCCGATACCTTGACCAGCCTGTCTTACGCCGTCAGTAAGGGTTAATACCCTCTGAGCACCGAGGCCGCGGATAGTAAATCCCTCTTGCCAGTAGTTCGGGTTACCTTCAGCAGGAGCTAGTCCGAGTCCTGGGGTAGTGCGAATGATATCGTCAACGTCGGTTTTTACCGAGGATTCGATATCGGATTTCTCGATTGAAGTGATAGCCTGGGGTACCAAGAGAGGGTCTTGCTCGGTGCCGCGACTTGCAGTCACAACTATCTCGACAGGTTTCTCGGACTTTGGAGCAGCGGTCTCTTCAGCTAAGGAGAGGTGCGGAGCTGCCAGTGCTGTTAGGAATAGTCCGGACAGAGAAGTGATTCGGAGTCCGGGTAAATTAAGTTTCATAAGATACTTCCAAATGAAGCAAAGTTAACGGTTGAATCCACAGTGAATTCGCCCGGCACTCTAGGCTCCTGCCTGAAAAAACTCAAGCATTTCAGCCACTTGTGACAAACCCATGACAATTCTCAACCACGAAGTATCAGAGACTTCGTGGTTGAGTTGGGGTGGGGGTTGGGGTAGAGATCGGGGCATGATTAGGTGGTTGGGGCGACTGGATTATCGGTGGAAATACGTGGTTCTGGGGGGCTGGGTGGTGTTTACCCTCTCTCTGGCTGGGTGGCTTTTCTATTTCTCATCAGAGCAGATCACCCGCATTCAGGCTTTGGGTGGAGACGAAATTCACCAGGCCGTTAGATACCAACGAATGCTTCTCTGGGAAACCACCGTACTTCTAGCCTCCCTTCTAGGCGGAGCCCTTACCATAGCAATTTTGATGATCAGGAATCAGGAAAATAGTCGTCGCATCAAGAATTTCTTTTTAACTTTTACCCATGAATTGAAGACTCCACTCGCAAGCATCCAATTGCAAGCAGAGAGTCTGGCCGAGGACTTAGGTAATTCAGAGCATAAACCTCTACTAGATCGTCTAAGTCGTGACGCTTCTCGTCTAGCAATTCAACTTGAAAATTCGCTTTATTTGGCCGAGGGAACACGAGGAGATCTTCACCTGGAGTCAGTTTCAATCCCCGAAGATATGGAGCACTTGTTACTTGGTTGGCCTGGGATGAAAGTCTCTCTGAATGGCAAGGCTAGAGTTAGAGTGGATAAGCGAGCT
>CAZWGK010000103.1:3917-5648 GCA_964633685.1 uncultured Bdellovibrionales bacterium
TTGTGCGTAATATACTCAAAAATGCGGTCGATCATGGAGGGGCAACCGAAATGACAATCCATGTTTCTCCTGAGTCTGCGAAGGCGCAGATTGACTTCAAGGACAACGGCAGAGGTTTCTCAGGAGATTTGGCCAAACTGGGAGAGCTCTTTTCCCGTCCTGCCTCCTCAAGCGGTAATGGAATTGGACTTCATCTAATAAAAAAACTCGCTCAACGGATGGGCGGAGAAGCGCTGGTCAAATCGACTTCTCCTAATTTCTGCATCTCTATCACTCTCCCTTGTACTTAAAGTTCATAAGATCAACAACTTAAGATATTATTACGTGAGATGCATTCTCTTTTTTATCCTAATAACATTAAAGTGACCGATTGAACCTAAGGAATAATCTTGGACCCATTTGAACAGCTACAGCCACCTGTGCCACCTGGTTTCGACTTATCAAGTCCAGATCTAGATTTGGCTAGCGAGGGACTCAGTGCCCAAGATGGGTTGGATCCCAAGCACGATACAGAAGAGGCTGATTTGTGTTCACTGCCGCACTCTACGGCCGAAGATAAAGACCTCCTGCGAACTTCCTTTGAGGAGATAAAAACTCTCCTTGAAACTCGGCACGAGAGTTTAACTAAAGAGGAGCTTCTTCTCCGCTTAGGGCAGTTAACAGCTAACTACTCCAACAAATTCAAGTTTGATTCGCCTCTAGATCTAGCAATTTTTAATTCTCTAGAAAAATTTGAGCATGACTTTTCGATTGAGGATTGCCGCACACTCCTTCATATTGCACAACACCTTCGATTCAAAAGTCCTATGACAGAGCGCTTACAAGATCGATTGATCGAAGGGATTAGCCCCAATGATATTGAATCAGCCCGAAGAGATTTTCGAGATTTGGTTCAGAGTAATTCTCTAAGTGATTCGCAAAAGCAGAGAATTTTGGAGAAATTTACACCCGTAATTTATGAGATGCCTAAATTCTCTCTCTTAAAAACTTTGGCAAACGATCATTTGGCTAGGTTAGGCAGTGTAGATCTTTTGCGTGCTTTGGCTGGACGTGTATCGAGTCTCGTAGATGATATGACTGATTCGAATCTGACATACGCGTTGAATAACTTGAGAGGCCAGGCGAAACACCTCAATATTTTGAACCATGATTATCGCACAAGTGAGTTGCCACGTGATCGTAAGAAACAAAACTTTAAAGATCAGTTTTTATTACCTGAATGGCAACAGGACAAACTCGTGGCTGAGGTTGAAAAGCGGTTAGATTTGTTGGTGGCCAAGCCCGCGGTTGCGGGGGACCATGGATGGAAGAATATTTTATTAATGACGAAAGCTCTGGTTGAATTGGGGGAACATCGCCCTAATTTAGTGAAGAAACTTTGTCACAGGTTTGCTGAATCTTATCAGGATTTCACAGCGCAAGAGGGATTGCTGTTGCTCTCGTTAATTGACACGAAAGCCGACGTTAGGGCCAGTGATATGGAGCGAATAGTCAATAATTTAGATCGAACCGTTGAAAACTCAGAGTTTTCAACATTATTAGCGGTATCTTCTCAATTAGTTCGTTTACATTTAAATAGCAAAAAGTTTTTTGAAGGAATATCTAAATTACCCAACAATAGACTAGATGAGATGTCGCCGGGTGAGGCCGTTGGGCTTTTACGGTCGCAGGCAAAGCTAAATGAAGTAAATTTAAAATTATTAGAAAATCTTGATCGGATTATTTCAACAA
>CAZWGK010000103.1:5748-8694 GCA_964633685.1 uncultured Bdellovibrionales bacterium
ATGACATTCGGAGTTTAAATTCTATAAATTTATGTTCAATTTATCACTCGCTAGTGGTGCTTGATTTAGAGGTTCCACGAGAGATGTCTGAAAGAATCCGGAGGTTAAAGCATCACGACGATTTCGGAGTGCCTGAGTTGAATAATTTAGAAAAATCAATTGGCTCGAGATTAAGGTACTTACAGATACCAGCTCGCCCCCAGGTCTGGTTCGAGGGGCTTTATTTGGACTTTTTAATTGAGAGCCGCGATTTAAAAATCGCTCTCGAATGTGATGGAAGGAGTTATCACGTGGCTGATGGCAAGCTAAATGGGAGCACCTGGTTGCACACACAATTCCTGGAAAAACGAGGATTTATAGTAGTCCGATTAGATTCTAGTGATTGGCGTCGGGCTGATGAAGCAGGCAAGCATAAAATTTTAAAAGATGCTTTGAAGTGTTACCTCTATTAGGGCATACTCCCGCCCATGATAAACATACTGTTAGTCGAAGACGATCTATCTCTTAGTCAAACCATGTCTGAGCGATTAAGTCGGGATGGGTATAAAGTAGCATCCGCAACCTCACTTGAGGCCGCTCGAAATTTATTCGGTAAAAATATTTTTAATTTGGTCGTACTGGATGTGGGTCTGCCTGACGGCAACGGCTTTGACTTAGCTGCTGAGTTTAAAAAAGTTCGCCCTACACCATTTATATTTGTAACGGCCATGAATTCGGCAGAGCACAGACTAAGAGGATATGAGCTGGGAGCAGATGAATTTATACCCAAACCATTTCACCTTAAGGAGTTTCTTCTAAGAGTGCAGCGGGTGTTAGAGCGGTCGGCTGTAAAGCCAGTAAAGGTTGGCTCGGCAGAGATTGATCTATTTGCAATGTCAATCAAATACGCCGATGGTAGAGTAGAGTACCCTACCTCAAGAGATTTTAAAATTCTGAAGCATCTTATCGAGTCAGCTCCCAAAGTTGTTAGTCGTGAGGAGTTGGTGAAGGATTGCGTAGTCGACGTCAATGAAGGGCTTCCCACTTTTAGAACTATCGATAATTCAATAGTTAGATTGAGAGATCTATTAGAGCCTGTGGCTCCAGAAGCAATCAGGGCAGTGCGTGGAGTTGGCTATCAGTGGATGGTTAGCTAATAACGCTTAACTGATTTAATCTCTTCCAGTATTCCGAGATAAGACTCGTATCGACTTTGTGCGATTTCTCCGCGCTCTAATTTGTTTCTGACTGAGCAATCTGGTTCGGAGATGTGTTGGCAATCTTTAAACTTACAGAGATTTCCAAATTCAACAAACGAATCCCGCGCTTCTTCAAGGCTTAAATGAGACACCCCGAAGCTTTGTAGTCCTGGAGTATCTACTAACATTATTTGGGGAGCATTTTCTGGATAGTTATAGGCAATTGCTTGAGTAGTTGTTTGCTTACCCTGGCCAGTGCGTGAGCTTACTGAGTCTATTCGTGCAGAGGCATTTGGTAAAAGTTTGTTAATGAGGGAACTCTTGCCGACACCTGAGACTCCGCATAGAGCGATTAGTTTGTGCTCGCCTGAAGCAAATTCAGATCCGAGTTCGGCAACCCCAAGCTCTTTTTTGATGCTGATTTTGTGAATTGGAATATTCAATTGACTGTAGCATGCGAGTTTTGATTCAGCCTCGGGGAGCTCATCTACTTTATCAATCTTGTTTAGAATTATAGTAGAGGAGATGTTTCTTAGGTGCGCTACGGCTAATATGCGATCTATGTAAACTGGATTCAGAAGCGGTCCAACAGCGGTTACGATATAGAGGCGATCCACATTTGCCACGATATCCTTTGTTTTCCCTTGATACGACCTATTCAGAAGATTTCGGCGGGGTATCACCCCGATTACCATGGTCTCTTCTTTCTGCTTTTCACATTCGACTTCATCCCCGATGCAGATATCCAAAGATCTAGTGGCTATCTTCGCTAAAGTGAATGTGTTCGATTGGTCGCAGATTTCCGCATATCGCCGTGTTACGCTAGAGACAGTTGCTCTAAAAGAGCTCATAAACTAAGGGCCTTCGGGTTCATTAGAAAGGAACCTGGCATTAATTGAATTTTGCTGTGAGAGATCAGGTCTCGAATCGAAATAAATAGACCCTCCCAATTTACCTGAGTGCCGTATTGCCTAACCAAGAGACTCACTATTGTGAACACTATGGGGCCCGCAAGGGCAGGAAGAAACCCATCAACCTCAATACCTGGCAGAAGTTTAACCAGTAACCAAAAGAAGAAACCGTTTGCAAAAAATAAAGTAATAGCCTTAGAGCTAAAATTATTTGGAATTGCTTCAAATAGAGTACGATCCCAGAGATAGTAATTTAAAGCTGTTATGCCTGCGACCATTAGGAGAGGTCCTAAAAAACTTGTGATGCGTAGCCCCGGAATAATGCCCGAGGTTATAGCCATAGCTATGGTTTGTAAAAGAAATAGAGTTATAGCTGCATTCATACCTGTGATTCTAACCCACTGAAACAGAAGGGGAAAGGGGCGTAGAAAACTAAGCACATCGTCCTAGACTTTCTGATTAAGGATGGTTATCCTTTCTTCATCAGCGAGGATTAAAAATGATAGGAAGCAGTTTTGACATGAAAACAAAATTATCGGCTCTTAAAAGCGATGCAGGCCGCATTAATTTTCGTGCACTCTTCAATTCTGTATCTTTTTACATTCCGAGTGCATTCTTGATCGTTTTGGGCCTGGTGGCTTTTACGAACCCAGCTTTGCTAGGGGTGATAGTAGCCTCTATGTTTTTATTCTTTGGGGCCCTATTTGCCTGCCTAACTTGGCGTGTGCTCCAGTGGAAGCGGAAGGTAGAGAGTGTGTTTAAGCAATTTGGTGGGCAGTTTGTAGTTCAAACCTATGCCATGCCGAAAGAGGAAGATTCTCTAAGGATTAGACGATCTCCAGAAGATAAGAAGATAA
>CAZWGK010000104.1:0-2407 GCA_964633685.1 uncultured Bdellovibrionales bacterium
ATAGACAAAAGGTGTCAGATAATGCTTGAGCGGGGTCTTGTAGAGGAGACTCGCCGTGTTGTCGAAAGGCATGGCGTCTCAATCCCGTCTCTGAGGACTCTTGGGTATAGTCAGGCTTTAGACCTCATTCACGGCAACCTTAACGGTGATTCAATATTGCCTGAGATGCAGACCAAAACCCGTCAATTTGCAAAGAGACAGCTAACATTTATAAGGAATTGTGCGGCCTCCCTTAACTGGACTACGAGACCTAATGGAGAGGAAGGAGAGGTGTTAAAATCAAATTTAAAGCCTGCAAAAAAGGGGCAATTGGTGGCCGACTTTCGGGTCCTTAAATACGATTTTAATGCACTTAAGTGTGCGTTATTAGCCCATATAAATGATTCCAAAGAAGGGATTTCTTTATGGCATGTGTCAGCTAGTGAGCTAATTGTCTAAATCCGACCTTTGTCTTTTAGGTAAAAATTTGATAAAACTTTCAACCTCTTAGGTAAATATGACAGCGATTAAACACCCACTTGAATTTGAGAAGCCTCTCGTTGAGTTAGAGGCTGTACTGGAACGTCTACGTGATCAGATGAATTCTGGCGATAAGTCTGTTCGAGAAGAGTTTGCTAAGACAGAGCAGAAGCTCGCAAAGCTAAGAACTGATGTTTACGGCAGTCTGAGTGCCTATCAGAGAGTACAGCTAAGTCGGCACTTCGATAGACCTTGCGCATGCGATTATATAGAGCTCATGATTACTGATTTTATAGAGCTCCATGGTGACCGTCTATTCCGAGATGACCCAGCCATCGTTGCAGGCTTAGGAAAGCTAGGCAATCAAAATGTGATGATTATCGGACAACAGCGAGGGCGTACAACAGCCGAGCGTTTGAAGAGAAATTTCGGAATGTCTAATCCTGAGGGATATAGAAAAGCATTGAGGCTCTTTAGGTTAGCAGAGAAGTTCGGTGTGCCGATTATTAATCTAATAGATACCCAAGGGGCTTTTCCAGGGATGGAAGCGGAGGAGCGCGGCCAGGCTGAAGCAATTGCACGAAATCTCGCAGAGCTATCTGAAGTCACAGTCCCGGTGGTAAGCGTAGTAATCGGTGAAGGTGGTAGCGGAGGAGCCTTAGCTCTTGGCGTTACCGATAGAATATTAATGCTAGAAAATGCTTGTTATTCTGTTATTACACCTGAAGGTTGGGCTTCTATTCTGTGGCATCATGACAGAAACGAGCCACCACAGAAACAAGCAGCGCTCGCAGCAGAGATGCTCCAGATAACAGCTGAAAAGCTAAAAGCTCTCGGTGTAATCGATGAAGTTGTGCCTGAACCAGTAGGAGGCGCGCACAGGAATTTCAAAGAGGCAGCGGAGATTCTTGCAGCTTCGCTGATTCAACATCTTACTCAGCTGTCGAAGATGAAGGTTCAAGATCTACTAGAAGGGCGATATCAAAAATTCCGAAAGATGGGCCCATTCACGGAGAATTAAAAGATAAATTTTAGAGAAGGCAGTTATGGGTAAAGATACCATTGAGTTGAACGGCGTTATTAAGGAGTGTTTCCCTAATACCACTTTTAGAGTTGAGTGTGACAACGGTCACGAGATATTGGCCTATTTAGCAGGAAAGATGAGACGCTTCTATATCAGAGTGCTCCCTGGGGATAGAGTGACCGTAGAGATTTCTCCGTATGATCTCACAAAGGGTCGCATAGTTAAAAGGGTCACTGGTGCTCCTAGCGGACCTGCTCCAGAAGAGGGCGCCGCTTAATCTTCTGTTCAGGCTCTTCCGACTAGACTCTCTTATGGCGTAAGCTCCATTAGAAGAGAAAACGGATAAATCCCAGTGGAGTGGCCGTCTTTCCAAGTCAGACCCACAGCGTAGTTTCCAACTAATCTAACCTCTAATAGCTGTAGGCTCTCCTGGGCCGTATGCTCAACGACCCTTAGTAACTTTGGTTTAGCCTGAGCTATCGGTTTACTGTGATTTCCGTCGCCACGCTCCTCTCGGCAAGACGCACAGGGGCAGTTTTTACGAAGAATCTCAGCTGAGATATCGCTAGAACGTCCATCGGACCACTCTATACGCAGTTTGGATTCCTCCCGTTTAATTAGTACTGGCGCAACCATTTTTTATAACGTCCTTTTCATACCGAGAGTTGGTGTCTATAATATTTTCCAAAGCATATTATCAGTATCTCAAAAGATGGAAATAGTGGAGCCGAAATTAGTGAGTCAATATCTCGCCGAGAGGAGGATAAAATCCCTCCCCGGAGAAGCTATCTTTGAGGGCAAGGTGCGGGATTCAGATATGCCTGTAATCCTAAAGACATTTGGCAAATCACCTTTGTCCGCCTCTCAAAAAACCAAGTGGGACGCGACACTTAAATCTATTGGCGCTATAAAAACAGTGAGCTC
>CAZWGK010000104.1:2417-3418 GCA_964633685.1 uncultured Bdellovibrionales bacterium
TTGCTGGCCAAGAGCTTCATGAAACTGGCCCATTAATCGCTTTTAAAGTTCCTGTCGGGGAGATTCTTTTTGAGTGGTTAGCCAAGCCAGAAGCTATATCCTTAGTTTCTATTAAGGGTAGGGTTACTTTACTTAAGACCTTATCCGAGGCGATATCATCTCTACATGAGAAAATTGGTCCACTAGGCACTATTCATCCTGCAAATATTTTTGTCTCTACAAAGATAAACAGATTACTTTTGATCGATCCGGGGATAGCTTACAAAGCTGGACTGTCGATAAGCGGTTTCTCTCCAGTGGTAACTCCTTTTCTTGCACCCGAAATCATAACAGGTGGTTCACCCACTGTAGAATCAGATGTATTTAGCTTCGCAGCCATATGTTTTTGGGTGCTAGCAGATACCAAGCCGTTCTCAGGAGAAAATAGCAATTCCATTGTAGCATCTATGTTGTCCTACAAGACCCCGAATGTTTGTGAATACATAAAAGCTGCATCTCCACGAGTCGCAGCCACATTTTCTCGGGCATTTTCCTCAAACCCTAGTCTTCGGCCTCATTCAGTAGGGGATTTTTTTAAGGATCTAGAGGAAACGCTGTCGAGTTGTGGTGTCCTGACCGCAACCTCGGTATCTACCACCGATTTCATTAAGGGCCAGCCTACAACTCGGAAGGATTCGGTCACAAAGCGATTGGATTTAAAAATTGATCGTCGATTTGCAGTGGCTCTGGTCGTAATTTCAGCTTTGGTAACACTTCTTATTTTTAGAGAGAAATCACATGATTCAATCGTTCATCCAGTGGTAACTGTGCAAAAGGCACTGGAGGAACAGGGAGATCTACCGGTAGATCCTCTTTCTTTTAAGGAGGAATATTTACCGCGCCTAAACGAAGCAGGTCTGGTCGCTTTGCTAGTGCATCCGCTGAGCTCCGAAGAATTGGCAATTAGCGTCGTTAAGGAAGCGGGTAACCGAGAGATTCTTCTAAGACGCGAGCTTTTCAAT
>CAZWGK010000104.1:3428-8650 GCA_964633685.1 uncultured Bdellovibrionales bacterium
ATGCGGCACTAAGGAGCCCTTACTATAGAGTTAAGATAAGCGCACTTAAGGAATTAGAGAAGGGTGGTCAAGGTGCGGTATTGGGTGAAAATGTACTCGCCCTTAGTACTGACGAAGACCCCCTAGTCAGGGGTTATGCTGCCAGGACTCTGGGTCGAGTTGGCGGGCAGTCAGTCTTAAGTGGCTTAGAGCTATGGTTACAAAAAGAGGAAGATCCGCAGGTGCAAATTGTACTTAGAGGATCTCTTGAGCAGATTAGAAATCGGGGAAGGTAATATGAGATTCATTAAGGTTATTATTGTTTGCTTGGCGGTTATCGGGTGTTCAAACCAAGAGAAAATCGCACCAAATGATGGTGTATTGAAAATACCTACCCATCTTAAAACAATAGAACCATCTCTAGCAGCTCCTGTTCCAATACCGAGTCCAGCCCCGAAAGCAGTTAAGGCATTAAAGGCAGAACCGACGCCTACTGCAATTTCAACCGAAGAAGCCGATGAGCTAATTCAAACTAGAGAGGATCTCTGGAAAGAGCTTATTGGCGAATAAATTTTCGCACGTGCGTTAAAAAATCCTTAGCATTCAAAAAGCCGGTTATTCGGCTGTCGGGAATCTCCTCTCCGTTACTGTCCAAAAACAGAATTGTTGGAAGTCCCACTATTTTGAACCTCCGCTCAATCTCATCAGTCGACTCATCTGGTATGGTAAAATCAACTCTGGCCGCAGAAAGATTCTTCCGGACAAAAGAGATGACCTCTTGATCTCGAAAAGTGATCTTATCAAACTCAATACAGGCTCCACACCAATCAGCGAATAAATCAACCATTACTGGCCGATTCCTTTCAAGACCATCGTTAGCCGCAACCTCTAAAGAGGACCAACTGATCCCAGCATTGTTAACAGGTGTTGTTTCCGAGGTCCCCATTCTTGGTCCAGAGATAGCCTGAAATGCCGAATAAAGGGAAATAGCCAAACAGATACTCCCGATAATTTTTAAAGACTTTACATCCTGACCCGAACCTATGGCGGAAACTATCGCTGCTGTGACCAAAGAGGACGCTATTAAGAGAAACTGAATGTTAAACATGTTCTGAATCTCCAGATATTTTAAGAGAGGAGATAAAAACATAGAGGCTACTAGCAAGATAGCGGTAGCTAGGAGGATTTTAGTATACCCTAACCACCGACCAGAACGAGGTATAAGATTTGCAGCTCCACTCCATAATCCTAGGAATAAAAAAATGGTGCCTAATCCAAGCGCATGAACAAATAATAACGCTCCACCATTAAGGGCATTTTTGGTTGAGGCAGCGACGACAAGTAGAGCGGCTAGCACAGGACCGGTGCACGGTGCGGCGATTACTCCGCTAGCAATACCCATAAGGGTTGCTCCTAGGATTCCTCCACCCCCAATCTTGGCAGCTTTGCTCTGAACAATAGCGCTGAATTGAAATCTCACGATATCGAGAGCAGATAAAAAGAGCACTATCAAGACCAGTCCAATCACTAGGCTAGTTATTGGATGTGAAAGAAACGATCCAAAAAGAGTACCTGTTAGGGCTGAAATTAAGCCTAGGGAAGTATAGGTAATCGCTATCCCTAAAACATAGAATAAGGGAGAGAGTACCTTAATAGCCTTTGATTGATTCTGATTGCCTGAAAATAAAGCAATCGTGATCGGAATTAGGGGGTAAACGCACGGCGTAAAGCTAGTTAATATGCCTGCCAAGTAAACCAATAAGAGTTGGTTAGCAAAGGTGAGAGTAATAAGTTCTTGAGCGGTTATTGTTGTCATTGTACTGTACAGCAAACTTATCACTAGGCTTACGGATACGCCATAAGGAGTCATCAAAGGTGAAAAAGTCGGTTTCAAATAGGTCTACTAAAAGAATTGCCATATTTCCAGGGTCCTTCGATCCCCTTACTAAAGGGCATTGTGATGTAGTTCGCCGCTCACTAAATCTCTTTGATACCGTAGTGGTGGGAGTTCTTCACAATCCAAATAAAAGCACACTTTTCACTGTTGCTGAAAGAATCGCTCTAATAGAGGCGGAGTTCGCTGATTGCAAAGGCAGAGTAATAGGGGATTCTTTTTCTGGACTACTGGTTGACTTTGTCCATAAGGTTTCTGGAAAGGCCATAATTAGGGGACTTAGAGCTATTTCGGATTATGATTACGAGGCTCAGATGGCTCTGATGAATAAGAATATGGCGCCTGATATCGAGACCGTGTTTTTGATGACCTCGAGTGACTACTCTTATGTCAGCTCAAGCTTGGCCAGACAGGTTGCCCAGTTCGGGGGAGATGTTTCCCCTCTAGTTACTAATCACGTAGCTAAAGCCCTCAAGGCCAAATTTAAGAAGTAGTTTTGGGATAAGGATTACAAGAATGATAACGCTGAACAAAAGAATCCAATCAATAAAAGGTAGCGCTACCCTTATATTAAAGGAGAAGGCCGACAAGCTCATTGCTTCTGGACGAAAGGTTATTAACTTAGGACCTGGAGAACCAGATATTGATACCCCAGATCATATAAAAGAGGCAGCAAATAAGGCTCTACGCGAGGGAAAGACCAAGTACTTAGCTGTAGCGGGACTACCACAGCTAAGGGCGGCGATAGCTTCGAAGTTAACCGCCGAGAATAAAATTGCCACCGACACCGACAGTGTTATCGTAACAAATGGTGGCAAGCAGGCAATTCTATCCGCCTTGGATGTCGTGCTGGAGCCCGGAGACGAGGTTATTATTCCAGCACCTTATTGGGTAAGCTATCCTGAAATGGCTAAATTAGCAGGTGGAGTTCCCGTTGTAATTCCAAGCGATCCAAAGGCACGTTATCGGCTAACCCCAGAGACCCTAGCCAGATACATCACTCCTAGATCTAAGATCCTAATTTTGAATTCTCCGTCAAACCCAAGTGGAGCATCCTACAGTCGAGCGGAGCTTGAGGGGCTGGCTGAATTAATAATTAAGCATAATCTGACTGTTATATCAGACGAAGTTTACGAGAAGATTGTTTATGACGGTTTTATAGCAACCTCAATTGCGTCGCTCAGTAAAGAACTGGCTGATAGAACTATTACCGTAAATGCTTTGTCAAAGACTTACTCCATGACAGGATGGAGAGTAGGTTATGCTGCGGGCCCAAGACACGTAATCGCCGCAATGATTCGGCACCAGGGGCAAACCACCTCTAATGTTTGCTCCATAGCCCAATACGCAGCGTTGGCAGCTGTTACAGGAGATCACTCGTTTCTGCCTCCTTTAATTTCCAAATATAAAATCAGACGCGATATCGGGTTAGAGGCGATTGCCAAAATGAAGGGTTGCTCAGTGGTTGAAAAGCCAGAGGGTGCATTCTTTTTATTTATAAGGTGCGAGGACTTAATGGGTCGGTCATTTAAGGGGCAGACTCTGAACTCATCTCAGGACTTAGCAAATATATTCCTGGAAGGTGGTAACGTGGCGCTTTTGCCGGGTATAGAATTTGGTGATGATGGTGCGGTTAGAATAAGTTACGCCCTTGCTGATTCTGAGCTCAAGGCTGGACTAGATTCGATGATTAACATCGTTAACCAAATAGATTAGAGCGGCACTACATCCACCGCTTTCTTCTGAAGTAAGCCAGCATTGCTATTGTGGTAGCGAGCAGGACGGAAACCATTATCCAGAAGCCGTTTTTATTATGTATTAACGGCATAACCTCAAAGTTCATACCATAAATGCCAACCATAATATTTAATGGGGCGAGAATAGTGGTGATGATTGCTAAGATGCGCATCGTATCGCCTAGCCTTACATTAGACATAGCGAAATAGGCATCTCTTACGCCCTGAATATTATCCACCAGTTTATCTAACGTATTGATGAGCGATACAGCCTGGTCATCAATATCTTTGAAGTACCTCTTTCTTTCGGGCTCCACTATCGGTGAAGTCTCGTTAGAGAGTCGGAGCATGATGGCGCGTTGCGATCGTGCAATTTGGCGAAGCGCTATTAGCTCGCGTTTAAGATCGAGTATCTGGTACATTTCAAACTCCTCCAGACCTCTAATGGCAGCTTCTTCTAAGAGATCGATCCTTTTATCGAACACCTCAAGACCACGCTCGAATCTATCAATTCCAACATCTATAACCCGGTGAGCTATGGCATCAGGACCGCTAGCCATTGACTTCTCTGGATGTTGTCGCACCTGCCTTAAGACAGCCTCAAACCAGCTGATTTCTTGTGTTCTTATAGTAATCACAAACTTTTCTGATAGGTACATCGCCACCTGAGAGGTGTACTCTTCCTCCTCGCTATGCTCGCGATCCTCTTCGTCTGATTCCTCTGTAAGGATTGTTGCTGATTTAACGGCGATTCCTCTAAAAATAAGGAATAGGTAGCTGCCGTAATCTTCTAGTTTAGGAAGATGATCTTTATCTAGGCAATCTTCTACAGTTAACTCGTGGAGAGAAAATCTAGCGGCAAGATCGGCTACGATATCACGAGAGTCGGTTTGAACGTCGATCCAGAGACACTCAAGAGTTGACAGCGCGGGAATCTCGGAAATTGAATCCAACTGTCGAAAGTGACGATCTTTATCGTAGGAAAATATTGTTACACTCATACCAAACGCTTTCTTTAGGGCCTCGCCTAAAGGGATAGTAAGCTAGGTTTTTCGATTTAAGCTACCCCCCAAACCCTTGAATCCCCATTTTTTAACGATAATTTTGACAGTTTGCAAAATCCCGCTAAATACGGCAAATTTCAACCCACAGTTAATGGCGACGTAGCTCAGGTGGTTAGAGCGTGGGATTCATAACCCCAAGGTCGGTTGTTCGAGTCAACCCGTCGCCACCAATCACGGCAGGGCTTGAGCATATTCTAAGAGACAAAGTTCCATCGGGAAGTCATATCATCGTGGCTGTATCAGGTGGTATCGATAGTATGGTTTTATTGGATGCGTTAGCCAGAAACGTTAAGTTATTCAAGGTTAAGCTGGCTGTCGCACATCTTAATCATAACCTCAGGACTGATTCCGTAGAGGATTTGAACTTTGTAGCTAGGTCCGCGGCACGGCTGCAATTACCCTTCCATTCCAAAAGCGTCGCGCATGATGGCAACTCAAATATTGAGTCCTGGGGGCGCTCAGAGAGATATAAATTCTTTGGTGAGTTAAGGTGTGCCATAGGTGCCGATTTTATTGGCTACATCACCATTGGCAGCTATCCGGTCTGCC
>CAZWGK010000105.1:0-7813 GCA_964633685.1 uncultured Bdellovibrionales bacterium
CAACCACTCTCGTAATCTCTTGAGTTGAATTATTAACAGAATGAATTATTTCGCTCACATCCTCGCCTATACCCCCTATCTCCCTGACTGGCGAAATGAAAATATGAGTGCCTCTACCAGATTTGCGGCTGCTATCTATTGATATCTTGGTTAACGAAATAATCTGACCTAAAGATTCTTTCAATGTCTCTGTGTCAACCATACGCGCGGTCACTCCAGCGGGCAGAACCCCAATAAGCAACTCATTCGCATATACAGCTTTCAATTCTACCTTAAAATATATAAGACGCTGCGGTAGATACCCAAACCATCCATACAAAGACGGCAACAATTGGCGATCTAACGTAGTGGTAGGAATCATGCCTAATTGGTGGGGCAGTAACTTTAGAGCCTGAAATATTCCGGCCAACACGGGTTTATCCTGTGGGTGGAACTCTGGGCTGCCGAAGCCGCGGAAAAATGCTTGAGCATCTCCTTTGATTACGATTGCTCCAGCCGCATCAAAGCAAACATGCATGACCTCAGCCAAGAGCTGCGCCACATCATTTATAGAAGTGCACCCCCTAGCGCGTGGGACAAGCTGCGGATAAACAGAGCTGCTAGTCGATATAATAAACTTTTTGGCACTCTGTCTTGTCAAAAATAAGATCAAGAAGAGCATCAAAGCACCTAAAATTACGGGGGTGCTAGAGCTAGGCATTAAAAATGTTGTTATTACCAACAGAATCGCACCGAATGTGAGATTAAATCGACCGTGCCAGGGCATACCACCGAGCGTAAGCACCAGCATCAAGAGTGCTACTTCAACCGTCTCATAAACCACCACCCCTGCTAATAAAGCCTGCCACCAGAGGGTACTTAAAAGACCAAACTGAATTATCCAAAAAAGATAAATAGTATTTAAGTTATTCTCACGAGCGACTTGTGTGAAAATTAAAATTTGAAGGCATAATATTGAAAACCAAACAGCGAAGTAATTTATAGAGACAGCCTCATGAAATATTCCCAACACTATCGTAGCCAACGAGACCACAATTGATATTGGTAGAAATTTTGCCAGGAAATCCCTGCCTATGGGGCCTGTAACCGCTCTTAAAAAACTGAATTCTTTGCTCTCTAACCCCTCTTCTAAATTTGAACCGTCTAAAGTTACTGCTTGTTGTCTCTTAATTATCAATGAATTAACGACAATAAATCCCATAACTCCGAGAAAATGCATGGCAAGTCCAACAGCATATCCAGCTGCTATGCTTGATTCCGGCTGCGTTACCAAATTCAGCAAACCAAAGCCCGCCAACACAAAAAAATTGGGAGCAACACACCTTATTGCGCTAATGCCCCCCCTCAAATACCAAATGATAGGATAGGTTAGAAATGTGATAGGGAAAAATAGTACCGAAGCGTAATGTATATTAAGAAGTAACGCCCCTATAAATAGCGCAGCTGATAATACAATTATTTCAAGGCTAAAAAACAAAATTGAAGCATGGCTCGAAACAAAAAGACCGAAATAGTAGATTACAAAGATCAAAAAAGAGATGAAAAAGTAAAGAATCAATATTTTAAAATCTAGCTGTGGTACCCAGTAAAGAATATTTAACTCATTTTCAGCGCGAAAAGCTCCAATTAATATGCAGCCTAAAATAACATAAAGCTGCGGGATCACAATCTCATGGAAAACAGTTTGGAGAGTTCCCCGATAATCTAATGATTTATTACTATGATTCTCTTGCGAACCCATAATAATCAATTATGAAATCTGCGGATCCATGTCAGTCCCGCAGTTTTGACATTTAACTTTACCCGAAATATCGGGTGGCAACTGAGGAATTCCTGCAAAGGTTACAACATACTCCTGGCCACCACACTGACCACATTTCGGAAGAGTCCCATCCATATTCAAAAATAATTTTTTTGATCTAGCGTCAATATATCGATTAAAAAGCTCTTGTAGAGGCAACCCTTCTACGCCAATATTAACAGCGGAAGATCCGATAATTTCTCGCACCCTTGATAGTAATTTTTCACCCTGTGCCTGCGATGATCCCTTGACTATATAATCCGCAGCACCCTCCGAGATGAATCGTTGCTTTAAGTGAACCGAGGGGTTTCCTGTAAATATAATTACAAATTCAATAGAGCTAGCTTTTCTAATTTCATGGAACAAATGAGAACCAGATTTATCACCTAGCCCAATATCCAAGAAAGCCAATCGGAATTTGGTCTGCTTCAAAAAATTCTCGGCATCAGTTACTGACTCACAGGTCTCAACCACATATCCGGCCTCCGAGAAGATCTTCTGCAGTCGCAATCGCTCGCTCTCTAAGTCTTCAACTATCAAAATATCTTTCACGAATAGACCTCTCTAAAAATTTCTTTTTCAATTTTTACCTTACCTAAACTGTGGAATTCCCTAGCTCTATTGTCGGCATAAAAAAAAATGAAATTAACGGCTTATTTAAGGCATCGTATACCGGGGAAAAGCATCTGAGCTGTCAAAACGATGTTTTTATCTTGAGGTCGCTTTAAATTAAGTCAGGGGGAACAAAGTCGACTCATTTTTAATTTGCGGCGGGTTTTAATCAGACCAGGTTATGGCAGCAGAGCAAGTCTGTATTGTTTTAAACGAAAGGGAGCCATCAAAAGAGCGCCTCGCTGAAGTTTTGCAAAAAACTCTGACCTCATGTGGCATTGAATCTAGAAGACTATCAGCTGATCCAAAATTAGATAAAATCCTTAGACAACGCGCCCCTAAACTGGTCATCCTAGACTATATTATAGGCGATTATACCACCGGTCTCGATATCCTAAGTTCACTTCAAAAATGGGAAGAGCCCCCACACGCTATATTCTTGACTGATGAGCCGAGTGTTCAGGTTGCAGTTGAAGCTATCAAAGGCGGCGCAAAAGATTATATTTTAAATGATAATCCTGAGGCTGTTACTATTGTCACAAGCTACGCCCAAGAGCTTACCCAGACTCCGCAACAAGTATCCAAAAAAATTATCCAGAATACCAATCTGAATCTAAAAACACTGACAAAAAATTCTCCCACGATCCTAAAGTGTCTGGAGCGTGCTAAGTCTTTTTTAAATAGCAACTGCCCCCTATTGGTAATATACGGCGGCCCTGGTACTGGGCGGACCACATGGGCAAAAGCTATAATGGAAGAGCGAGCTACCCTGGGACCAATAACTACAACTGATTGGCAGCTTTATCCCAAAAAAGCCGAACACCTATTAGGGCTCAATCTCTCCAAGCAGAATCCGAACAGACTAGGCAATCTACACTCCTTTATTATAGACGGGGTCGAAAGCGACACTGGCGAGCTTATTAAAATTATCGAGACAGCAAAAAGTTCCCAAGATAGCTGGAGCGATATATCACGATTAGTTGTTGGCACCTCTGACGCACAAATTTCGAAAATGTGGGCTTCAATCATGCCTGCAATTACCATTGAGCTTCCTAACCTTGAAGACCGAGAAGAGGACTTAGCTGAGCTGAGCAATATATTTTTCAGAGACGCTCTCAGTATTTTAGGCTTAAAGCCAGAAAGCCTAGAGACCGGCTCCCTCGCCTTCATTCAAAGCGCATCTTGGCCTGAAAATCTCTCACAGCTTAAATCAGTATTGTTTGAAACTGCGCTTCTAACGAAGGCTATGAAGCAATCGGAAGCATTGAAACTATCATTTGAAAACTACACTCAACGCGATCACGGAACTCAAAAAACCCCCGGGGTGCTTGAGGCTCAGATTGTAGTAGATCGTTTTTGCGGAGACTATCGTTTATCAGCAATGTATCTTGGCACATCCGTGCCTACCCTTTTCTCTCTCCTAAATGGAGGAGTGAAATGAAAATCAAGGCGAACAGCAGTAAAAAATTATCAGTCATGATAATTGGCTCGAACGATTTTCAACGGCGATTAAATACTATCGTCAGCAAACATCCCACTGTTTCAAATACAGCGGCATCTTCTATCATACAGGCATGGTCTCAAATAATTTCGTCTCGGCCTGACTCTTTAATAATTGAGGTTGGAATTCATCACTCCTCTCGAGATCAATTGATTTTGCGAGAGCTATTAAGTCAAGCCCGTGAACGATTCGGCACATCAATCTATATTACTGTGGCGTTGATGGCTCCAGAGAAGCTGTTCTTCGGAGGTGATTTATTGTTCTTAGACAATGAGTCTTATAAGCCCAGTGGATTTGTTGATACCTTTATCTCGAACCCTCCTGCGGGATTCGTAAGCTTGCCCGGAATAGATGCTCAAATAGAGCAACTTCTCTCTCTCTTGGCTATTGAATTTAACAGACGAGAACTCGGCAATCCTCCGACTCCAGCCCTAGCCAGTGATGGCTGGGTGCACAGCTTAGCCGATCCTGAAAGTCGAGAGCTCTGGATGTTATGGCTTCCACGGTATGCATCTTACACCGAAGAAAATCCTATTATCACTGGACCTACTGGTGCCGGAAAAACCCGATTAGCCAAGGCTCTCCATATATTATCAGGAAGGACCGGCCCTTTTATCAGTATCACTCCAAGAGATTTCTCATCATCAGAGCTAGTCCAGGGAGAGCTTTTCGGAGCGGTAGCCGGTGCTTATACTGGCGCTGTCGATAAATGGGGTCTTGTAAAAAGTGCCGAGAACGGAACACTATTTTTTGACGAACTCCAAAGTATAGATAAGGATCTTCAGGGCAAACTAATCACATTCATCGAGAATAAATCCTATCGACGAGTTGGCAGCACCGAGACTATTCAAGCTAACGTTCGATTCGTTTTTGCCACCAATCGCTCTATCACAGACATGGTTAAATCCGATACGTTACGCGATGACTTTGCTTACCGCTTAGAGCGTGTTCAATTAAATCTAGCTCCCTTAAAAGATCGCAAATTAGATATCTCCGCGGCCCTTGCTTACTCGCTCGCAAAAATTAGAAGACAACGCCCGATGAGTAGATTTATCGTCGGGTTTACAAGTCAGGCTTATCGCCTTCTATTCGGTTTCTCTTGGCCCGGAAATCTCCGACAACTAGAAAACTCAGTAGCTAAGTTGTGTGAACGGGCTGACCTCACCGGAGAAAACCTGGTCAATGACCAAATTGTTCGAACTACAATTTCTCAGAGCATCGAAACTCCGATGTTAACTAAGAGCGAAATATACTCAGCGGCTTTAAATTACTTAGTTTCCAAAGGTGCAAATGCCGACAAATTTACCAATATTGACGATGCCGTCATCGCCTTTAAAGAGGCTATAAGAGTAGTTGCATTAGAGGCCTGCAGCGGAGATGCTAGCTTGGCTGCGCAATACCTATCTGAACCCAAGAATCTGCTTGACCTATTTATTGAGGCACGATTAGCTGGGTCTGACGGCGATCTTAACTAAGGCTTTAAAAGTCATGATAGACTTACAAGAATTCCAAAAAGTAACAAAAATATCAGATAGAACCCTTGTATTTCTATTAGGCAAAGGTGCCATTCCTATTACCCTAGGATCCGATCATAAAATCATGATAGATATGGAGCGCGTGGAAATTAAAAAATTGGTACATGCTCTTAATAGGGAACACACAGCCGAGGAATCTGCTGAGTTCAATTTGTTGGTTGAAGAAGCAGGCCGAATAATTAGAGAGGAATTTGACTCTTTGATTACCACCGCAAATCGTAGATCAAATAAGAATACAGACTCGACAAAATAAAATATGGTTAGAATCAATCGGATTTACACCAAGACCGGCGATGACGGAACAACTGCCTTGGCAGATGGTTCTCGCCTGAGTAAAGCTTCCACCCGAGTATCAGCTTATGGCGATGTTGATGAATTAAACTCCTACCTCGGGCTTATTCGCACCCTAGCGATTATCGGCAGCTGGACGGAGCTAAGCAGCAATTTAGAAAAGATCCAAAATGAACTTTTTGATATTGGCTCAAACTTAGCTACCAGAGAGGGGGCGGCAACATATCCAGTCTTTCAGGTCTTGGATTCGCATCTACAAAACCTTGAAAAGCTAATAGATGAGATTTCAGAAAAACTACCGCCCCTGACCTCCTTTGTTATACCAGGGGGAACAGTTTTGAATGGTCACCTACACGTGGCCCGAACTGTATGTCGCAGAGCCGAACGAAGTGTCGTTAAACTTTCGCAATCTGAGCCTGTAAACAACAATATTATTATTTATCTTAATAGACTAAGTGATTATCTTTTTGCTCTGTGTAGGGCCGAGTCAGTTAGATCAGGAGTGCCTGAAACATTGTGGATTCCTGACTTAAAAAGAGGCAATAAATAATTTACCTACTCAGAGGGGTTCTGAACTTTGGCTTTCACTCCAGCCCCATATTCAAAAACTAACTTGCCGCCCAGGTGCCCAACAAATGAAAAAATCACGGCCGAGACTACCGCTAGAATACCCGCAATAGCTCTAAAAATCTCTTTATTAAATTTTGCAAACAACCCTACTAGTTTGAATATGGCCATTGTTACTAATACAAACAAACCGATCTTAGCCCACAGAAAATGTTCTCCAATTACCTCGTCAGCGACGGCAAATGTGATAGAAGCATGTTGACTGGCTTGGTGCCCGCTCTGATAAGCAACAAAAGCAGCCACTAAGGCTGCTACAGCGAAAATCACACTTAATCTATAAAAATCTTTTTTATTGAAGTAGCCAACAACATCTAAAGCAACGACAACCCATAACAACACAAACGGGAATGAGGTTAAAGGCGGATGAAGCAATGCGACAAATTCAGACATACCTAGCTTGAGGGTTATAATTTCTTAAGCACTATCATAGTCACATCATCCTTCAAAATGCGACCCTCTGTAAATTCCTTAAACTTGGTTACTACGGCTGTCAAAATCTCTTTCGCGCTCATTTGGCTGGTGGTAGCGCCAAGAGCCTCAATAACTCGTTTACTGCCAAATAGCTCCAAATCCCTATTTTGCGCCTCGGTAATACCATCAGTGTAGAGAACTGCGATATCCCCACTTTCTAGGATACAATCCTCGCTTGAGTACTCAGATTCAGACATAAAGCCAATAGCAAATCCGCCGGCTTTCAATTCAAGAGCGCTGCCCTGATTCCTTTTGAAAATTATGACAGGAGGATGGCCAGCACGAGCAGATGAAAAACGCCCGGTAGTTGGCTCGTACGTGGCCGCTGCCATGGTGATAAATCTTCCCGGTGGCATCTGTGGAGTCATCAATTGGTTCATTCCCGAAAACAATTCATGCGGCCGATCTTTTGATACTGCTACAATAGCCATCTTTGTCATTGAGCTAATAAATGCTGCCGGCAAACCGTGACCAGTTGCATCCGCCACTAACATAGTTATTGAATTATCAGGATTACTTCGAATGTCATAATAATCACCACCGAGATCCTCAAGGGGAATGTAGCAAACCTCTACTTCGTAGCCCTCACCTTGAGGTAGTTCTTTCGGCAGCAGATTTTCTTGAATCTGGCGGGCCTCCTCGATCTCTCTTTTATGTTTCTCAGTTAGATCTCTCAAGTGAGCGTTGAGATCAAACACATCTTGCTTGGTAGATTTTTCAGAGACCACCATCTTACGAACACGCAAAATAGTGGCGGTCTTGCTTATTATTCCGCCCAGAGTGGCATCCTTTTCAATAAAATCGAGACGCTCAAAACGTAAATCTTTAAGAATCTTCACGTGACTCTGATTGTCGGTCAGGTATAAAATTGGTATTCGTCTGGTAGCTGGATTTTCTTTCAACGACGTCACCAGCTTGGACGAATCATCGTTGCCACGACCTGATATAAAAATTAGATCGAAAATATTACTTTTA
>CAZWGK010000105.1:7841-8368 GCA_964633685.1 uncultured Bdellovibrionales bacterium
CCGCACGACATCGTACCCCATCTTTTTAAGGGCACCCTCTATTTTATCCTCGGCGATTCCACAAAGTAGAATTGAATCCATGCCTACTTATCGACCAATTGCCGGCTCGGCATGAATTTAAGAGAGACTAAAACGCTGTTCTCTATAACCTATTAAGGAGTTAATTCTGAATACGGTAAACGCCAAGTCGACGGTACCTTCACCCCTATTTTTGCGTATAGAGTGTCCTTTGGGCCATGTGGCTTCCCCTCATCAACCACCAATTCATAGTAAGGAAGATCACTCTTAGCGGGACCCTTAACTATTACACCGTCGCCATTATACTCACTACCACACACATCACAGAATAAAATTGGACCAGCCTCCTCTCTCCTCGCCTTTAATCTTCTGAGATCTCTAGTGCACAGTGTACTCATGCCATAGATGCCGAGAGGATCTCTGCGAACCAGAACGGCCTGCGTTGAAGCATCAACAACTTCACTCTCTTGGAATTTTACGGCAGGACCTAGATTGATAACTCCAAGCGG
>CAZWGK010000106.1:0-8243 GCA_964633685.1 uncultured Bdellovibrionales bacterium
GGAATCAAACGCGCAGTTTAACCTGGCGCTATGTGGCCACACCCACGGCGGACAGATAAAGCTGCCTGTCGTTGGGGCGTTAATGCACAACACCTACGACTCTAGATTCTTTGAAGGGTTGGTAGAGCTTGCCCCCAAAAACCGGTACGTTTTCACTACCAGGGGAATAGGGACCGTCGAATTACCACTAAGATTGAACTGCCCTTCAGAAATCGCGCTAATCTCATTAAAGGCAATATAATCAACCCCTTAGCCAGCCATCCCCCACCCCAACCACAGAAAAAGAACCTGGCACCTTGTTTGGGGTATTGGGTGGCTTTACTTTTCCAATAAAATCGCCATAATACCCCAATCTGAACGGTCATTAATTCGTTAGCGCCCTCAAAAGTGTGGTAGTCTACTGGAGGACCGATTCCGGTAATTATATAATTTTGGATTGAAACGTCTTGGAGAATAAAAAGGCTGTGAATACTGATAGTGTTTCCACTGAGAGTGGCATTGAATCTTCTGAAAACGAAAACCGTGGTCGTTCTTACAAGGCCAAAGTTGCCCCCTCAAGTGATGGATTTTTCCGCAACAACCCAGACGCTGTAAGCGAAAAGCAGAAGATTTTCCACGAGATCACCGTAGATCATAACGTTGAGAAGGCTATGCGTGTTCTCAAGAGAAAGTTGATCCGTGAAGGTCTCTTCAAAGAATTAAAGATGCGTAAGTATTACGAGAAGCCTTGTGAGAAGAAGAAGAGAAAGAGCAAGGAATCAGTAAAGAGAGCTCGCAAAGAAGAAGCTCGCGCCAAGAAGTTTATGAGCGGAATGGTCTAATCCGTTCGTTCATAAAGTTAAAGCCGGCAGCGCTATCCACTAAAATGGTAAATAGCAAAGCCGGTTTTTTATTGCCCAAAATCATATAGATTTGAGCCGTATTATCGAAGTTACTTTTCGGATAAACCTCAATGATCTAACATGGAGTATCAGGCAAGTCGTCTGATCGGAGCCGCCGCAAAAGTGAAGATACTAAGCAAATACATAATTCTTGAGATCCTTAGATTCACGGGACTCTGCCTCGGTGTTTTTCTAGGTATTTTGGTAACAGCTCGTATTCTTAGGCTTACCTCCTTAGTAGTTAATCGGGGAATCGAAGCTTACGACATCTTGATGGTGTTCATCTCAATCATCCCCTCCTTTTTAGAAATTGCGATTCCGATGTCACTACTTCTCGGAACGATGCTGGCGTTTGCTAGACTATCTCTAGATTCAGAGATAGTTGTCATGCGGGCGAGCGGAGTAAATCTAAAAGGACTTATTCGCCCAGTATTTTTTATCGGCGTCAGTTTTACTATTCTCAGTTTTTTAACCTCGGTCTATTTGCGACCACTAGGAAATGCTGCCTTAGCTCAATCTTTGTTTAAATTAGCTAGCCAAGCTACCACCTCCAATCTCACAGAGGGCGTGTTTAATGAGCTAGGCACTATTACTATCTATGCTCAAGAGATCGACCAACAGAAGAGTGAGTTGAAAAATGTTCTCATAGACGACAGACGAGAATCAGGCAATAGACTCCTGATAACTGCTAAAAATGGAGCTCTCTATTCAGATGAAACGGAAAGGATGATCAATCTTGAGTTATCTGATGGCGAGATTCATAGTACCGGAGAAAAGGCTGCTTACAATATTACCGACTTTGAAAGTAATACCATCCGAATAGACCCTCAAGAGTTAGCCAATAAACAGGCAGCGCAAGGTAAAAAGGCTAGGGAGATGTACCTAGGCGAACTAAAAGAGACTCAAGGGGCTTTAGTGGAGATGGCCAAGACTAATCCTGAGCACCCCCCCGTAACTCCTAACAATGAAGCTCTGCCGATAATCGAGATAGAGTTAGCCAGAAAATTAACGATGCCTTTTGCGGCGTTAATCCTAGCAGTGCTGGCGATGCCACTCGGAATACATCCTCCCCGTTCTCAGAACAATTGGGGACAATCTCTCAGCTTTATGATCGGCATGATTCTCTTCGTTCTATATTATGCATTTTTATCAATCGGAATGAGCTTGGCCAAAGATGGCTCCGTATCCGCACTCGTAAGTTTATGGATTCCCAATATTGTATTTGCGGCGATCACTGTGATTGCTGTTAAACAAATGGGATCAGAGAAATGGCAATCAGTAATTCATCTGCTGAGCGATAAGGTTGATAGCGCCATAGCTAAACTAGGGGGCAGAAAATAATGCTGATTATTCATCGGTATATCCTCCGTCAGTTCCTTCGTAATCTAGGGATATGTCTTACTACGGCGGTCTTACTCTTTACTGTCATAGACTTCTTTGATCGAATCGACATTATTGCAGGCGAAGATACCTCAATCGGGCTCACGTTTCTTTATTTTCTATTAAAAGTCCCAACAACTATTCACCTAATGCTTCCAGTTTCAACCCTAGTAGCGACTCTTATGACGGTGGGACTATTATCAAAAACATCAGAGATAACCGCTGTTAGGGCAGCCGGTGTGCCTTTGGTAAGCTTAGCTCACCCTCTTCTAATCGCAGGGTTAGCTCTTAGCTTTATCTCTCTGGGATTTAGTGAGGTAATTGTGCCTTACTGCAGCCGTAAATCTCACGAGATTTATAATATAGATATTCGCAAAAAACATCTGAAAGGGCTCTACAGTCAGGGCAATGTTTGGTGGCGCAGTGGAGACACATTTTATACAGTCTCCGCTTTTGATTCCCGCACCAATTCAATCATCGGGTTAACTTCTCTACAGGTAAATTCAAATTTCGACATTATTCGACGCATCGATTCAGCAAAGGCAACCTGGCTCGATCCCAATTTAGGGTGGAGCATGCAGGAGGTAAAAGATTTACACTTTGGGCAGAATCAAGCTATCTCTAAAAATGAGTATCAATCTCTCCCTCTACCGATATCTCAAGAGCCAGACTTTTTTTATGATCGAGACCTCGATGTTGAAAGCATGGGATATCTCTCATTAAAAAAATACATAAAAAAACTGAAGGGTGATGGAATTCCGGTGCAAAAATACCTCTCAGATTTAAGAGCGAAGTTATCTTTTCCATTCGTGAATTTTATATGTGTATTGGTCTCTCTACCCTTCGCTTTAAAAAGCTCAAGACATGGAGGAATGGCTGTGCCATTTATAGCCGGGGTTGCCATCGGACTCTCATATTTCTTTGTTCACTCACTAGCTATTGCGCTAGGCAGGGCCGAACTGTTGAGTCCAACCTTAGCCGCATGGACAGCCAATCTTATTCTGGGAACTGTGGGGCTAATACTTAATTGGGGATCTGAGGCGCCGTAAGGACCACAACTCCACTTCAGTTATTTGCCACTTATTAATAAAAATAAATCTAGAGCGAAGTCAGAATTCATACATGGAGATTGGCTTAGTATCGATGCTTAGACAAAAAAAGAGCGGCGAGGCCGCTCTTTTCTCCAACGTCGCTAAGATCGCGACTCGAATTCCGAAACGATTAACGTTTAGAGAACTGAGTGCTTCTACGAGCTTTGTGGTGACCGTACTTCTTACGCTCAACCTCACGAGCATCACGTGTTAGAAGCCCTGCTTTCTTGAGAGGAGGTCTCAAGGTAGCATCATACTTCTCGATTGCTCTTGCGATACCGTGACGAACTGCACCGGCTTGACCAGAATCTCCGCCGCCCGAAACAGTTACATTGATATCAAATTTATCCTTGCCCGAGATAACCTCGATTGGCTGGGAGATAATCATTCTTAAAATCGCACGACCGAAATACTCTTCGATTGGCTTATTGTTTACAGTGATGGTTCCACGACCCTCTTTCAATTGAACTCTAGCGATAGAGCTCTTTCTTTTACCGACTGCTACAAAACTTGGATTCTTTGCCATAATGTTCTTCTTTAAATTGTTTTACTTAAACTGCAACTGAGTCAGTGAGGTTCTCAGGATTCTGAGCCTTATGAGGATGCTCAGGTCCAACGTAAATTTTCAACTTGCTGCAGATGTCTCTTCCGAGCGCACCAGCAGGAATCATTCCCTCTACTGCATTCTTGATTAGACGCTCTGGATGCTCCTTCAGCATATCCTCAGCAGATCTCTCTTTCAATCCGCCCATGTATTGGGTGTGCCAGATGTACTTCTTAGTCTCGAGCTTGTTCCCTGTTAAGCGAACTTTCTCTGCATTTGTTACGATAACAAAATCACCACCATCAGCATGCGGTGTGTATGTTGGCTTGTGCTTTCCACGCAATAGGTGAGCAACTTGAGAAGCCAAGCGGCCAAGTGTTTTATTGGTAGCATCAACGTGAATCCAGCGACGGGATTTGTTGGCTTCTTCCTTAGTTTGAAAACTAGTTTTCACAACGTCCTCTATTTCAAAAAAAATCGGGGTTAACCCCCAATTATATAAATCTATACTCAGAACCGATGATTGTCGGATACATCTGAGCGGCGAAATCTAACACAATCACTAAATAGGTCAATAGCTTAGGGCCAAAAATACAGAACAAGCTGGGGCTACGTTAGACTGTAACTCCACCCTTTTCAGGTACTTAGGCTGCCAAAGCGGCTACCTCAGAGCGGAGAGCCCCATTTAAACCACCTTTTACAGCGGACTCCTCTAAGACATTTAGAACAGAGCCAGCAACCGAGCCAAAAGCTGAAAGATTAACTGCAACAACTTCAAGCTTTGTGGAACCTTTTATGAGCTCACGTAAATTAATTAAAAATCCATCCCATCTGGCAGCAGTAGCACTCACCTCAAGCATAGAGCCGAGCTGACTCTTCAATGCAATCTGCTGAGCCATCAAATCAATCATGGCATAAGCACCACCATCTACTAACTTCTGAGATTTTCTTCCTTCGATATCTCTATTTATCAATCCACCCACAAAACCAAGAGCCACAATCGCAGCCGATGCCACTGAAGCTTTTGAAGCTTCCAGGCTGAAAGAGGCTAACTGAGAACTAGACTCATTAACTCTCTGCACGAGCTTATCTGATATCTTAGAGTCTCTTGCAAAACACTCACCCACTTCACTTTCAATCGAAGCGACAAGCGCGAACACTTTCTCGATTTTTGACATATGCAATCCCACAGATAACTAAACAGCTAGTTTGGTCTCTAATAAACTCTATGCTTTGACAATGCACTGATAGAGAACAAGTATTTTACAATAGTCACAATCTTGATCAACTGTTCGGAGCACTTTATTTTTTACACGAAAAGAGCCCCAAAAGAGCCGTTTTTGACCTCTTAGTCGACTAGAATGTACGGCTCTGGCGGTTTCTCTTGGCTGATACGAAATTTAGAGTGGTATCAGAGAATGGCGGTAACGGTAACAATTCTGGCTTAAACTTGACCATGGTTGTAGACACCGAACCGATAAATACCGAGCTTACGATTTTGAGAATTTCCCGCGTTTTATCAGTAGAAAGGTAAATTTTTGCCTCTCTTAATTTTTTATCAGCTTTTGGTGCTGTTAGATTTTCAACTCTGGGCTCTATCTCCCAAGCCTCTCTTTCGCGACCAGCAATTTTAAGTTTTTTTATTCCGTGCGCCTTTAGGGTGATTAGGTACCGACTCTTTCCGTTAAATGTATCAAACTTTTTTGAGTCCCCCACTTTCCAATCAATTCCTCTTGCCAAAAAGGCGGCCGAGATTGGGTCCAGAGTAAAATTTTTTGGATTGAACGAGATATCCTCAGTCTGCTCACCCTGACGATATCTGATCGCTCTGATGTCGCCTTGATCTGTAAAATTAATCCGAGTGACCTTGTGTCGGTGATTCTCGCGGTGGTCTATCTCGGTGCGTATCGGGGTCAAATCAATGGCCGATATAATACCCTCGGCGCGGTACCGAAGTTTATAGAAGAGGTCTATTCCGCTATAGGTCTTGGCCTTGGTTATTACTCGGTAAATGCCATCCTCTCGAGAGACAGTGACCTTTACATCAGCCGCCGATATGCCCTGCCAGGCTACTTTATAAGAGTACTCCCCAAGGGGTGGCTCAAAAGAATCAAATTTAGGGGCATAACTAGGAGTAAATATTTTTATATCCTGGGCTTTAAATTCCTCTTCAGCCAGAACCCCTAAAGGGCCCATAAAAGCTACCCCCAAAACCACCGCTAACTTGGCCAAAAACCCAATCCCTCCGCACCAAATTGTATTAGCAGGTGCCAGGTTCTTTTTTGTTGGGGTTTTGGTTTGCACTGAGGCTCCCTCTCTATTGAAACTACTTAATTTGCGGCTCTATTCTACTCCCAGAGGCATTTTTAGTAAAAATTATCGTAATTATTGAGAATCTTTACCAAAAGTGGCAGGTTTAGTGTCGACTATTACGCCCGGGGGCGCAAGTGAACAATAAAAATAGCGATACTAGTAACTTAGCTAGGAACATTTTCCCCCAAGTGGCCCCCAAGACTTGGGGGTTTGTAGCCTCCATCCTTCCCCCAGATGTACTGAAGAGCGTCGAGACAGATCCCAACTTCCGACACCCGATTACAGAGCTCTTCAGATTTTTATGTCAGAGCTCCCGACTAGAGCTCCCTGCTATTCGCCGAGAAGAGGGCGTATCTTTTAACCCCCGCCCTGCCCGCCTAATCGAAATATTAATCCGAGAAAACGGGGCTTCCACGAAGTCTCTGACACTTCTAGGGATGTTGGAAGGGGCGCTTCTGGCGGTGAGCTGGGACCCACCGGCGGCAAACGGGGGCCAGGACTACAAGTACGACCAGCAGGCCGCAGAGCCTCCCACGGCTAGTATGCCCCACATCCATGAAATGGCTAAACTCGTGCATAAATTCGAGTCTGACCATGGCTGCCAAGTCCCCGAGCCAAGAGACGGGGCCCTAGCTATTTTGCTAGCCCGCTCCCTGGACACCCTAAGGCACTGTCACCTAGACGGCATATCGCCCTCATTTCGGCAGAGTCAGATAGTGTTAGCCGAACGACTACTTGGCTTTTCAGCCCTTGCCGATTCGCACCCCAGACTATTCACCCTAGTAGAGGCGGCCCTGAATAGATTAAAAAGAAGGTTAAAATGAGGAAGTTTTTAAGTCATCCCTTCTCCTTAATCTCAGTAGTGGCATTCGTCTCGAGCCTCTTCCTGTCCCATATTCTTTATCTAATTGCTTTTCCATTTGGTGATAGAGCCAGATGGCGGATGGCCTACTGGGCCAATCATTTGATTACCTCCTCATTAAGATTTTCTGGGACAACATACTCTGTGGAAGGCTTAGAGAATATTCAAACGCTCTCTGGAAATGTAATGATCGTATCTAATCATCAAAGTATGATCGATATTCCGTTCCTTGGAGTTGTATTCCAACGTTTTAATCCCCGTTTTATTGCAAAAAAAGAGCTCGGTAGAGGATTACCTTATATATCTCTGAGACTCCGGACTGGTGCCGGTATTTTGATTGATAGAGGTAACGCTGCTCAGTCCATAAAAGCGCTCGAGACCGAAGCCCCTAAAATTGCAGCCGCCGGAGGCGCTATTTGTATTTTCCCTGAAGGCACCCGAGCCCGCGATGGGGTTATGAAAAAGTTCAAACCCTCAGGAATCAAGGTCTTATTAAAATCTTTAAACAATCCGACTATCGTACCGGTCTCGATCCAGAACTCATGGCGGCTAATAATGTATAAAATGTTCCCAATACCTTTCGGAACAAACCTTAAAATCATTATCCACCCCCCAGTTAATCCGGTGGGGCAGAATGCTGAAAATATAATTGAACAACTGCAAAATAAAATCTACTCAGGTGCACAATAGCACTGAATCTACAACTTAACGGCCAGCTAGATCAAAATACTACCAAACAAACGTAGAAATGAGATACAATCATAATTCTAGAGTTTAATTTTATATTAATCACGCCCTATGTACGCGCTTAAAACTGTGGATGTCTGGGATACTCTATTACGAAGACGGTGTCATCCTGAGACCATTAAAGCAGGGACGGCTCGACACGTTTGGCTAAAATATAATCGCCAAATTAAACCATCTCTGAACCAACTCCAGCTCATTTATCAAGCTCGATTAAAGTGCGAGCTAGAATTGGCTCAAGCCGCCAAGCGACAGGGGCATGACGATGAGTACCACATCGAACCTGTCATTTTTCATTGGCTCAATAAAATATTTTCAGCCAACTCAATCCGGCAATTAGGTATTGATTTTCTTTTCTCAGAAAGCAAAAAACTAGCAAATTTGGAACTTGCGATAGAGGTTAAGAATACCTTTCCCGACCCTTATAT
>CAZWGK010000107.1:0-1418 GCA_964633685.1 uncultured Bdellovibrionales bacterium
TGTGCGATATCGCAATTGTTTCCAAGGCTGATGCTATAAGCTACGGACTCTCTGGGCCAATCGGTCGAGCTAGTGGTGTAAACTACGATGTTCGTCGTGACTTCCCATATTCTTCTTACGAAGACTTTAAGTTTGAAGTTCCGATGGGAACTAAGGGCGATAACTACGACAGATTTTATGTTCGAATGCTCGAGATAGAGCAGTCTCTAAAGATCTGTGAGCAGGCCATGGCACAATTGCCAGAGGGCCCTGTAAGTATTCGTGATCCGCACATCGTGCTTGAGCCGAAAGAGGAAGTTTATAAGAGCATTGATGGCATGATTAACCACTTCGAATTGGTGATTAAAGGCGTACAAGTTCCAGCCTGCGAGCACTACCAAATTGTGGAAGGTGGTAACGGAGAGCTTGGATACTATGTTGTATCTGATGGCTCTGGAAAGCCTTACAAGGTTCACGTTAGAGCCCCAAGTTACATTCACATGGGCGTAATGAAGAAGATGCTAGTTGGTCACACTGTGGCCGACATGGTTCCAACCTTCGGCATGATCAACATGATTGGTGGTGAGTGCGACAGGTAGAGCCATTCATTCAGTATTCAAAGGAAAATTATGAAGTTGTCAGATAAAGCAGAGAAGAGGATGGTGGAGATTATCGGAAAGTATCCCGATAAAAAATCTGCCGTTATGCCAGCGTTATACATGGCTCAAGAAGAGTTAGGGCATGTAACTCAAGACGCGATTAACTGGGTGTCTGAAAAGGTGGGACTTTCTCCGGTGCACGTGATGGAGGTCGCAACCTTCTATACGATGTATTACAAAAAACCTGTTGGTAAGTATCACTTCCAAGTTTGCAGAACTCTTTCTTGCGCGCTGCGTGGAGCAAAGAAGATTACTGAACATCTTGAAGACAAATTAGGCGTATGCGCTCACGAAGTTACACCTGACGGCATGTTCAGCTTTGAAGAGGTTGAGTGCTTGGGCTCATGCGGCACAGCTCCGATGTGTCAGGTTAACGATGTGTTCTTTGAGAATTTAACTCCTGAAAAACTTGATGAGTTAATGAAGCAGTTAGTCGCCGAAAAGCCAGACCTAAGGCTTTCAACCGTTAATGATGCGTTGGGAACAGGTTTGCCAAAGGCGCCTCGTTCTCAAGTTATTTAGTTTTAGTGGAGTAGAGCTGTGGCTAATCACAAAAAGATTCTTCTTGCGAATGTACATCATAAAGACCAGCACACATTAGCTGGTTATGAGAGTCGTGGTGGTTACAAAACCATCAAGAAAGTTTTAGGGATGGATCCGCTAAAAGTTATTGAAGAGGTAAAGGCATCCGGACTCCGTGGTCGTGGTGGTGCAGGATTCCCAACCGGTGTGAAATGGGGATTCGTTCCTCGCAATACTGGCAAGCCAGTTTATCTTTTG
>CAZWGK010000107.1:1428-4099 GCA_964633685.1 uncultured Bdellovibrionales bacterium
AAAGATAGAGTTTTGTTAGAGCGAGATCCGCATCTCTGCATTGAGGGCATGTTGATTTCAGCTTGGGCACTAAATAGTAATTGGTCGTGCGTGTATATTCGTGGTGAGTACGGATATCCTTACACCAGAATCAACGATGCTATTAAAGAAGCTTACGCCAAGGGCTACCTCGGCGATAATATTTTTGGCTCTGGATTTTCTCATCACATGATTGTGCACCGTGGTGCGGGAGCCTATATCTGCGGTGAAGAGACAGGGTTAATTGAGTCTCTTGAAGGAAAGAAAGGTCAACCAAGATTAAAGCCTCCATTTCCAGCAGTAGTTGGTGTTTACGGATGTCCAACTGTTGTTAACAACACTGAGACATTGGCAGCTCTTCCATGGATCATGGAGAACGGTGCGGCTGCTTATAAAGCTATCGGTACTGAGAAGTCTTCTGGAACAAAACTTATCAGCGCTTCTGGTCATATTAATAAGCCTGGCGTTTACGAAGTAGATCTCGGATACCCACTGCTTCAATTCATAGAAGAAGAGTGCGGTGGAATCTTGGGTGGCAAGAAATTAAAAGCCGTTATCCCAGGAGGATCTTCTGTTCCTGTTCTAAGAGCAGATGAACTAGCCGGCGTAAATCTTGATTATGAATCCCTCCAGAAGGCTGGCACTATGCTCGGCTCCGGTGGATTCATGGTAATGGATGAGAGCGTTGATATGGTTGATGTTGCTCTCAACTTAGCACACTTTTACAGCCACGAGTCTTGCGGTCAGTGCACACCTTGCCGTGAGGGTGGTCACTGGATTGAGAAGATATTCCACAGAATTAAAGATGGATACGGTCGAGAAGAGGATCTCACTTTAATTGAGGCCCTTTGCAAACAGATCGGCGGACACACCATTTGTCCTTTCGGTGAAGCTCTGATTACTCCAGCTCTAAGCTGCATCAGGAAGTTCCCGAATGAGTTCACAGACAGAATCAAAGAAGCGATTAGAAGTGGTCGCAAGCCTGAGGAGTATCGTCCAGAGGCTGGGCATTAAAGGTAATAAGTTTTAGGGAAGAGAACCATGTCAGTAACAAATGGCCAAAGTAACACCGCTGCAAACCTAATCGAATTTACCTTAGATGGTAAAAAGGTGAAGGTTCCAGCTGGAACTAATTTAATCGAAGCCGCAAAGATGCACGGCGTAGAGATTCCTCACTACTGTTACCATAAAGATCTATCGATCGCTGGTAACTGTCGTATGTGTCAGTGTGAGCTGAACGGTAAACCAAAGTTAGAGATAGCTTGTAACACCGTGGTTCAACCAGGCATGGAGGTGAAAACTCATCACTCCTCACAAGCGGTAGCAGATGCTCAGGCCGCTACGCTTGAGTTCATACTTATTAACCACCCACTTGATTGCACAGTTTGTGATCAATCTGGGCACTGCAAGCTCCAAGATTTCCATTACGATTACAACGCTAAGCCAAGTCGGTTCGTAGAGAATAAAGAGCACAAAGTTAAAGCCGAAGTTTTGGGACCTAATGTTATCTTAGACGGCGAGCGTTGCATCATGTGTACACGGTGTATCCGTTTCTGTGATGAAGTTACCAAAACATCTGAGTTAGGAATGCTTAACCGTGGTGATAAGTCTGTAATTTCTATCAATCCAGGAAAAGAGTTGAACAACGCTCTTTCTGGCACAGTGGTAGATCTCTGCCCAGTTGGTGCACTGACTCACCGCAACTGGAGATTCAATAGCCGTATTTGGTACACCAATCAATTTGATTCAATCTGCACAGGTTGCTCGACTGGTTGTAACGTCAAGGTCGCCGTACGAGACAACCAAGTTGTTCACGTTAAGGCTCGGTACAACGGCGCTGTTAATAAAGAGTGGATGTGCGACGAAGGTCGATACGGATTTAACAAGTTCCAACCTGCCGAGAGAGTGACTGCTTCAATCGTGAAGGGAACTACTGTTGATTTAGAGAAAGCATTGGATTCATTCAAAGCTTTGAAAGGTCAAGACACGTTAGTTTTTGTCTCTCCAGATCTTACTCTTGAAGAGTATTGGCTCCTTAAGAAATTCTTAGATAAGGATGTTCAAAAGTTCAAAGCTGTAGTGGCTTACCGTTCTCGCAGTTTGTCAGAGGTTGAGCAGATATTAGTTAGCCCAGATCATGCTTCTAACTATCGAGGTGCTCAATTATTCGGATTGGCTGGTGAGAATCCAGAGAGCGATTATGTTTCTGCTCTTGAGTCATTGAAGTCGGGAAGTGTAGAGCGGGTATTGTTAGTTGGTGACCGCGCCATTTTGGCAGAGGATAGGTCGGCTCAGGTCTCAATGGGTATTTCAAGAGCTCTAGTGTCGATTGCTTTGGTGGCTGATGCCGCATCGCCTCTGGCATCGTCAGCCCAGACTGTGATTCCTGAGAGAACATGTTTAGAGAAATCCGGACTAATGGTTAACCGTGAGATGAGGATGCAGTATTTGGAGAGACTCCTTAATCCGCCATCTGAGAGCGTTCAATCTGTTTGGAAGATTCTAAATGGGGCTGCAAAGAAGATCGGCCAAGAATTGATCAACTCTGTGAATGATCGTGAGTTAACTCTTCGGTATTTAAAGAGTGATTCAAGGATTAGTCATTTAAAGATCGCTGATTTAAAGAACGGTGGCGTGTCGTTGACAGATCCAG
>CAZWGK010000107.1:4109-6655 GCA_964633685.1 uncultured Bdellovibrionales bacterium
TGCTCAGGTAAGGTAGGGGAGAGAATAACATGGAATGGCTCATATTAATTATTAAAGTCGTTGTAATCTTCCATATCGGACAAGGTCTTGGAGCCCTGTGTGTTTGGTTAGAGAGAAAAGGCAGTGCACTGATTCAAGATCGTATTGGAGCAAATAGAGCAGGAGCCTTCTTTCACACAGATACTCTGGTTCTTAAACCAGTGCTGGGGGGCATTAAAATCCTCGGAGTGCTTGGCGTAATTAACACACTCCTCTGTGATGCAGTCAAAGCTCTCTTTAAAGAAGACTTTGTGCCGAAAGGAACCTCGAACTTTATTCACTCACTCGCCCCATTCATGGCGGTGTTTCCAGTTTTCATGGCTTTCGCAGTTATTCCGTTTTCGCCCGACTTTGAAATAGCAGGTTACAAGATAAGGTCTCAGGTTGCAGAGATGGACGCTGGAATTCTGTTTATCTTCGCCATGGCCTCGATTGCAGTTTATGGAGTAACGATTGCTGGGTGGTGCGGTAATAATAAGTTCTCCCTTCTCGGCGGTTTGAGAAGTGCCGCACAGATGATCTCTTATGAGTTGGCCCTCGGCCTATCAATTGTAGCCATGGTTGTATTGTATGGCACATTCGATCTTTACAAGATGGTGGAAGCTCAACAAACCACTATTGCCGGCGTATTGCCTGCCTGGGGAATATTTACACAGCCGATAGCTTTTGTTCTTTTCTTTGTCGCTGGAATGGCTGAAACGAAGAGAGCACCCTTTGACCTCCCAGAAAGCGAATCAGAGCTAGTAGCTGGATACTTTACTGAGTACTCAGGCATGAAGTTCTTATTATTCTGGCTCGGTGAGTTTGCTGAGATAGGACTATTATCTGCCTTAGTAGCAATCATGTTCTTTGGCGGGTGGGATATTCCTTTTGTGCAACTTCCTGAGACTTGGGTCGGTGCTCTAATTGGCCACCTAGTATTGATGGGAAAGATAACATTCTTCTGTGTTCTTCAGATTGTGATCAGATGGACACTGCCAAGATTTAGATATGACCAGTTGATGCGGCTTGGATGGAAGTATCTTCTGCCAATCGCGTTAGTTAACCTTGTATTTACAGGAGCGCTAAAATTATTAGCGTAATATTATGGAAGGATTACTTTGGTATTTAGTCGCAGGTCTCGCTCTTGGCTCCGGTCTAGGAGTGGTACTAATGCAGAAGCCTCTATACTCAGCATTTTGTTTGGTGCTGAACTTGTTCTGCGTAGCGATAATGTTCGGCTTTTTGGATGCGCATTTCTTAGCAGTCTCCCAGGTGATTGTTTACGCTGGTGCTATCATGGTGCTGGTGGTTTTCGTTATCATGTTGCTCAGCCTTGAAGGACAGGAGAGAGCCTCCTCTAAATTTATTACAGCCCTAGCTGCACTTGGTGTAGTTGGATTGCTTGCAATTATATGGGGACCAATCAGAGCCGCATTTCCTGGTAAGGGGACTAGCCTCGAAGGGGGAGTGCAGACTCTAGGAATGGAGCTTTATACAAAATATTTATTCTCGTTCGAAATTGCCTCGGTGTTAATCATGGTGGCAATAGTTGGAGCTGTAGTTCTTGCTAGGAGGATTAAACCAAATGCCAATTAGTAATTACCTGGCACTAGCTGCCGTATTGTTTGCTATCGGATGCTTCGGAGTGATGTCCAGGCGTAGTAGTTTTCATGTGTATTGAGTTGATGCTAAACGCAGTTAATTTGACGTTTGTTGCCTTCTCAAAGATGCACGGGGATTTAGGGGGACAAGTCGGAGTATTTTTCGTAATGGTGGTTGCCGCGGCTGAAGCTGCAGTTGGCCTAGCCATTATTATCTCCGTTTTTAGGTCTATCCTTTCAGTTGAAACGCCTGATTCAAGCGAGCTCAGATTATGATATCAATCGAACCTATTCTCTCTTATGTTATTCTTCTGCCTCTTCTAGGGTCTGCCGCTGCCTATGTAATAGGGCGCAAAAATAAAAATTTGGCAGGATGGATTGCTACCGGAGCCTCTGTGCTCAGCTTTGGTGTGGTTTTAAGTTTGTTCTTAAACATGCCCAAACATATTGTATTCCAACACAACCTGTTTAACTGGTTTACTGCCGGCAATTTCTCAGTTGATTTCATGCTGAGGTTCGATGCTCTTACCGCAGTCATGTGCTTAGTAATTACCGGAGTTGGTAGTTTGATTCACCTTTACTCTGTAGCCTACATGGCAGAGGACGAGGGCAAACACAGATTCTTCTCTTATCTAAATCTCTTCTTATTCTCAATGTTAGTGTTAGTGCTGGGAGGAAATCTCTTGGTGCTATTCATCGGTTGGGAAGGAGTGGGGCTATGCTCTTACTTACTGATCGGTTTCTGGTTTAAGAACCTAGCTTATGCTGCCGCTGGTAGAAAAGCGTTCGTGGTGAACAGAATCGGTGATGCTGGTTTCTTGTTGGCGATATTCTTAGTGTTTCAACATTTTGGAACCATCGATTTTATGGAGCTCGCCGCTAAGATTGGTTCGATAAAAGATCTTCAGAGCTATATCCCTGTCT
>CAZWGK010000107.1:6665-8198 GCA_964633685.1 uncultured Bdellovibrionales bacterium
TGATTGGTATCTGCCTATTTATAGGTGCCGCTGGTAAATCCGCTCAGATTCCGCTCTATGTTTGGTTGCCAGATGCTATGGCTGGTCCGACACCTGTGTCAGCTCTTATCCACGCTGCTACCATGGTTACTGCCGGCGTCTACATGATGGCCCGGGCTAGTTTTATATTTGAAAATGCGCCATATGCGATGGCGGTAGTCATAGTTATCTCTGTTCTAACAGCGTTCATAGCTGGAACAACAGCGATAACCCAGAATGACATAAAGAAGGTGCTAGCTTACTCAACAGTAAGTCAGCTTGGCTTTATGTTTATGGCTGCCGGTTCAGGAGCTTATTGGATCGCAATATTTCATGTTGTAACTCATGCCTTCTTTAAAGCGTGTTTATTCTTAGGTGCAGGATCTGTTATTCACGGCTGCCACCATGAACAAGATATGAGACACATGGGTGGATTGGCTAAGTTAATGCCGATTACTTTCGTAACATATCTCTTATCGACTTTAGCGATCGCTGGTATAGCTCCATTCTCTGGATACTGGTCTAAACATGCAATTTTGGCTGCGCTGGGAGAGAATGCAAATCCTCACCTAGTGGGGGTAATAGAGTATGCTGTTATTCTGGCCTCTATTACGGCTGTAGTGACAGCTTTCTACATGACTCGATCCTTAGCCATGACATTTTTGGGCGAGTATCGTGGGCATGAGCATCCGCATGAGTCTCCAGCCTTAATGACAGCTCCATTGGTAATATTAGCCGGATTGGCTTGCGTAGCTGGATACTACGGTGGCGATCTCTCTCATTATCTTGAGAGTGTTGTCCCAGTGCATCATCACTTTCACAAAGAGAGCATTGGTGCAGCCCTTGCTCATAGCTGGACAGCTATTCTAGGAGTGGTCGTGGCGCTGGTCCTCTACACAAAGCTAAGTGAGATACCTGGCAAATTGTACAAGGCACTATTCCCAATTGGCAACTTGTTCACCAACAAATACTACCTCGATGAAATTTACGGATTCCTAATTGTTCGCCCACTTGAGGCCCTAGCTAAGATGTTGTGGATCAAGGTCGACCAAGGAATCGTAGATGGAACTGTTAACGGCACAGCAGCAGTTGTGGATGTGAGCGGTGAAGTTGTTCGTTCATTTCAAACGGGACAAATTCGGACCTACATGGTTCTGATGTTCCTCGGAATGGTGGTCTTAATGTCTCTTTATCTAGCCCTTTAGGAGTAACTCATGGTTCAGGGAATACAAGGATTTTTTAGTAATTACCTCCTAACGGCGATCACATTCGCTCCATTGTTAGGGGCTGCTTGGTTGTACTTAATTCCAGCGGGCAGGGCCGACTCTGTATATCGTGGCATGGCTACCCTGTGGAGTTTGGTAACATTGGGGTTAAGCATAATTGCCCTTTACTCATTTAACGCCGAGACAACAGGACTACAACTACTTGAGAGTGTCGATTGGTTACCTCAATTCGGCGTTAAATATGGAATGGCTGTTGATGGTGTAAGTCTAGTGTTAGTACTCCTCACCA
>CAZWGK010000108.1:0-5949 GCA_964633685.1 uncultured Bdellovibrionales bacterium
GTACCTTGGCCCTTTGGCACTGCTTCTTGCATATATTTACCGCGTTTGTGAACCAGCAGGACTGCATCAGCAAATGAAATTGCTCCAGCAGCTACTAAGGCGGAATATTCTCCAAGGCTGTGTCCAGCTGCCGCTACGATGTTGGATGATTGCCCTGTGCGGGAAAATATTTCATAGCAGATTACGCTCACTGTTAAAATTGCAGGTTGGGCAATCGCGGTGTTTGTAAGTTGTTCGGCCGGTCCCTCAAAGCAAATTTTGGAGAGAGGGAATCCTAGGGACTTATCCGCCATGTTAAACAATTCTTTGGCGATCTCTTGAATTTCATAACTCTTGTGGCCCATCCCTACTTTTTGAGAGCCTTGTCCTGGGAAGAGGGCTAATATCTTAGAGGTATCGGTCATATAAATGTCCCCTGTTTTAGGATTGTTTAATACTGTTTGAGCCGTCATTTTAAGAAGTTTTCTTAGTAAAATCTAGCCTCCAAACCTAATGTTCTGTTTAAGATTGGCCCTTATATCGCCGATTACCTAATTGTACGTGTTGCAGACCGATTCGCTCGCCCCTCTTTGGTTTGTAATAAGTGCAATGTTGTAGGTTTTATTAGGGTGTGTGTGAGACTGTGACAGTAGGATCCGAGGGGAAAAATTCAGTTCTTGTTGTCGATGATAATCCTGTTATCAGGGGAGTCATCCAAAATATTCTTCTCCACGATAATTTTGATGTAGCGGTAGCCTCGCATGGAGCAGCAGCTCTAGAAATAATTAAAAATAAGTTATGTGATGTAATTCTCTGCGATGTGATGATGCCAGAGATGGATGGATATCAGTTTTTTCAGAATGTTCGATCGACTGAAAAATTTGGCTTGGTGCCCTTCATATTTCTAACGGCGCTTGATTCTGTACCTGAAATGACTCGTGGCTGGAGAGTTGGCTGCGATGCCTATTTGACTAAACCTTTTAACCCTGAGGTTTTACTATCGACGGTAAGAGGTAAGGTTGTGCGAGCCAAGGTCCTTCAGGATAAGTTAGACAATCAAAGAGAGAAGTTTCGTAAAAGAGTACTAAATACAGTGTCTCATGAATTCAGAACCCCGCTGGTAGCTATAAGCACCGGCAGCGAGATGCTTTTAAGCAAGATGGTGGCGGGATCATTGGGCTTGCAATCAGAAGTTGATAAACATGAAATAGAGAAGGCCAAGAAGTTGATTGAAGCGATATATCGAGGAGGTCAGAGATTAGAGCGATTGGTCTCTGATTTTATGATGCTACAACAGATTGAGATTGGTGTGGCAGGAAGTTTCCAGGCAAAAAATTGCGCACCATGTCCAGTGAAAAATATTATTGAATATGCTTTAGAGAGTTCCCAGCGCATTGCCTCGGAAAACGGGGTGCGGCTTGAGGTTGGCGAAAATGTTTTAGATGTAAAAGTTAAAGTGTCAGAGGCTCAAATGACTGAAGCCTTGGTACGTTTGATTGAGAATGGAATTAAATTTTCTCTGACGCCTAATTTAGTACAGATTAAAGTTGATGCTGATAATATGGAGGTCAGAGTTTCGGTAATTGATTCTGGCCCGGGTTTTGATCCACTGAAACTTAAAGAGTCGGTCGGGGCATTCTCTCAGTTGGATCGCGATATAAACGAGCAGCAGGGGGGTGGGCTAGGACTTGCAATAGCCAATCGCCTCAGTGAGCTCAACGGTGGATTTTTAAGTTATGGATTGGCCCCTTTGGGCGGTGGAATGGTTACGATTCATCTTCCAGTTTACCATTGTCCTAAGCCTTAGGGCGTTGGTATATTTCCGAGACAACTATGTGTTTTAGGCAGTCACGGAATGACTTTTAAAAGAGCTTACTTCTTTTCGCAATTTTTTGTTTTTGTTGCTGTTATCACAGCCCTGTTCCTATTTGAGGGGGCCTTGGCTCAAACAGATGAGTCATCGAAGGCGCTTGAATCTATTCGCCGAAAAGTGGAGATGCGTACTTTGCCTAATGGGCTGCGTGTCATCATGTACAAGAGGGGCTGGGCGCCTGTTTTCTCAGGAGTCGTTACAGTTCGTGTGGGTGGAGTGGATGAGAAAGAGGGGCAGACCGGAATCTCTCACATGTTTGAGCACATGGCGTTTAAGGGGACGCAGCAGATTGGCACCTCGAACTTTGAAGCGGAGAAAATTTTGCTAGCTGAGTTAGAGACAGTAATGTCGCAGCAAAAAAAAGATGGCTCTTTATCGGAAGATCTCTTGAAAGAGAGAGCTAGAATAGAGCAAGAGCTTTCTAAGATTTGGACAGGGGATGAGTTTGTAAGGCTTTATAGGGTAAACGGCGCAGAAGATATGAATGCCACTACTTCTAAAGAGTTAACTACTTATATGAGTAGCTTTCCGAAGAGTGGTTTTGAATTTTGGTGTCAGACTGAGTCTGAAAGATTGCTGACGCCGGTTTTGCGGCAGTTCTACCAAGAGCGAGATGTGGTGATGGAAGAACGTCGAATGAGGTATGACGACAGCCCTGATGGAAAGATGTATGAGCTCCTTTTGGGAACAAGTTATCTGATGCACCCATATCGAACCCCGGTGATAGGGTATGAGCATGATCTTAGAAATCTGACGGCCTCCGCCACAGAGGAATTCCGTAAGCAATTTTATGTGCCGAATAATATAGTAGTGAGTGTGGTGGGTGATATCGATGTTGAGAGGGATTTCCCTCTGATTGAGAAGTACTTCGGAAGATTGCCAGCGGGGGCTGAGCCGCCTCGTCCGCAAGTTGTGGAGCCTGGGCAGCAGGGGCAAAGAGAGGTAGTGCTCAAAGCTTTCGCAGCACCGCAGGCCTATTTAGCTTATCGGAAGCCGAACTTCCCTCACCCAGATGATCCGCCACTGGGCGTGATGGCAGAGTTGTTGGTTGGGAGTAGGTCATCACCTTTGTATAAGTATTTAGTCGAAGAGAAAAAGGTAGTGAGCTCTATTGATCATGATGAGGCTCCCGGCAGTGCATATCCTAATCTTTTAATTTTTGCGGGAGTTCCTAAAGCTCCGGCTGGCAACGAGGCTTTTATAAAAGCATTTGATGAAAAGCTTGAAGAGTTTAAAAAGAATTTAGTTGATGTTGAGCTTTTGGAAATCGCAAAACGCGATATGGCGATGGATTATCTAATGCATCTCCAGTCGAGTTTAGATCTGGCTAAGAGTTTTGCTTCAGCAGAGCTTCTGCATGGAGGTTGGGCAGCTGTTATAACCTGGTATGAAAGTGCTATGGCTGTGTCTCCTCAAGACATTCAAAGGGTGGCACGAGAATATTTGAAGAAGGACAATCGGACTATTTCAAAAATTGAGCCGATTGAGGAGAAGGGTGGTGTCAGTGGTCAGTAAATATATGCCTTCAAAGAAAGTGGATAATTTAAGCAGCCGAGTTGTTTTTGCAATTTTTCTTGTGGTGCTGAGTCTGGGCCAAATGCCAGTTCTTGCCGAAACTGAGATTGAACAAGCCTTCACTGCTCCGAGACCAAAGGAGTGGGAGTTAAGTAACGGTTTGGGAGTAAGGTTCTTGCGGGATGCTGAGCTGCCAATTGTTTACGGCACGCTTTATATCAGGGGAGGGACAGTTTGGCAGGAGGCAGACAAGTTAGGCTCTGTCGCTGCTATGGGGGCTCAGCTAAGAGAGGGAGGCGCGGGAGATCTAAATCCTGATCAATTGAATATTAAGTTAGATAAGTTAGCCGCTGGAGTTTCATCATCTTTTGGTCAAGAGTGGGGAACGGTTTCTTTCTCATGTTTATCTCGTGATCTTGATGAGGTGTTTAGCCTCTTTTCAGATGTGGTGCTCAGACCAAAGTTTGATCCAAAAAAACTATCTCTCTGGAAAGGTAATTCAATTAATAGAATCAAGAGAAGAAAAGAGAATCCTCAAGAGGTAGCACAGATAGCTTTTCAACAGATAATTTATGGGGACTCTCCGTTTGGTAGAGTTTCTACCGAGAAGGATATTTCGAAGTTAACTAGACAAGATGTGGTGGCGCAGTATCAAAAATTTATTAGGCCCAAGGGAGGTATTCTGACTTTGGGAGGTAATCTCACCGAGGAGCAGGCAAGAAAACTTGTAGAGAGTAGATTTGGCAAGTGGAGTGGTTCGGCTAACCTAAGTGAGGTCGAGGATTTTAAGAGCGAGCCAGCGGCGGGGGTATATTTTGTAAGTATGCCTGTCTCTCAGTCGAGTATTTACATGGGGCACCTTGGGATTCCGAGGAGAACTCCTGATTATGCCGCCATCGATGTGTTTAATGAGATATTCGGAAGTTCTGGTTTTGGTTTAGCTAGGCTTTTTGTGAAGATTCGAACTGAATTAGGCTTGGCTTACCAGGTGTATGGTTCGATCAATCCGGGCCTCAAGCGGGGAATCAACGTCATCATGGTGCAGACCAAAGCTGAGTCGACTGATGAAGCGATGATTGAGTCGGTAAAAGTTCTACAGGACATCCAGGAGAACGGCGTTCGTGAGGATGAGCTTAGTGAAGTGAAGCGATCCATCGAGAATTCCTACATATTTAATTTTGCGTCTACCGATCGGGTATTGGGGCGTCACGCCAGTATAGAACTGCTCGGCTGGCCCGACGACTTCGACCAAACCTATCTCCCCGCCATCCGTAGCACGGGCAACCACGAAGTCACTGACACTTCGAGGAATAGGTGGAATTTAAAGGACTTTATTTTTGTTGTCGTAGGAAACGAAGACGCATATGCTCAGGTTGAGAAGCGTCTTAAGGAAGACCCGCAGGCTCTTCAAGGGTTGCAACTAAAGCGACTTCAATTTGATCAAAAATTAGAGTGGCCATGAAAAACCTAATCATTTTAGTATTACTCGTAGTGTCAGTGACTTCGTGTGGATACAGACCGGGTCCTGATAAGCAGGGCGCTGGGACATTGCAGGGGGCTGCTACTGGGGCTGTATCTGGGGGTATCACAGGGGCTCAAATAGCGTCTACAACGGGACCAGGAATCTGGATCGGTGCAGGCTTAGGGGCAGTCGCTGGTGCTGCACAGGGTATGGCTGCTGATTCTATGGAGCAAGATCAACGTAGGATCGGCAAAGAGATTTATCAGGAAGCGGAAATATCAAAGGCGCATCAGATACTTGCGGAGCATTATGATCGTCGTCTACGAATGCATCCGACAAGAGATATTTATCCTGCTGATTACTTTTTTAGCACGGATGAAAGAGATTTGAATGAGGTTTCTAAAGCTTTGGTTGACGAGCTGGCACGTTTGAACAAGGATAGATTGGCTTGGTCGCGATTAAGAATAATCAATTATATTAAATCTAATGAAAGCGATTCTACTTCTGGCACGAATGCTTATGCCACTCAGTTGGCCCTAGATCGCTCAAAAGCGATTATGAATGAGTTTGTGGCTAACGGAGTTGAACCGCGACGGATAGACGCCTTAGCTATGATAGTTAATCAGCCTTTGGTATTGGACCCGGAGGACAGTCCTGGGCGATATAATCAAGCTGTTGAAATTGTTCCAATTGATCGGTGATTTTTGACGAATCAGGCTTAATAATTTTACATCTAAAGATAACTAACTGGAGAATGTATGACAAAAGATAAAGTTCAAAATAAAACAAAAAAACTGGACGATGCAATTGTGATGGATACCCCTACGGATTTGATATCAGATATTAAATCCTCGGAAGATTTGAAAAAATTCCTAGTTTCATTAAGAGACAGGCTAAGCGATAAAACGTGTGCCCCAGTTTATGCCTTGAGTGGATTGTCGCATGCCCTTAGATTGACAGCGATTTATCAGATTTTAAGTGATGAAAATCGTGAAATAGCTCGCGATATATGGTTGAGACTGAAAAAGTCTGGATTGCATGTAGATGCTCCACCAATCCTGTTTTCCGCCGAAGAGTTAGCGCAAGACGGCATGAGATAAGGTTACCACGAAGTCTCTGA
>CAZWGK010000108.1:5971-8160 GCA_964633685.1 uncultured Bdellovibrionales bacterium
GGGTTGTAAGCAACTTTTTTGGTGCGGCGGCGATTATTTGTCGTGCCAAATCATAACCGTATTGAAAATTCAGATTTAGCCTCGTTTCTTACTACTCGTAGTAGGAATGAGGCTCTTTGGTTTGTTAATAATCATAACCTGGAGCACGCGATTCTAGCTTATACCGCCAAGTTCGCTCGCCGTTACCAAGCAAAGCTATACGCTCTATCCATAGAGGGAAATCATATCCAGGCCCCTGCGCACTTTCCCAAAGCAAACAGGGCTGCCTTCATGAGGGATTGGAATTCAGCGATTGCCAGAGCAGTACCTCGATATGTCCCCGAATATGAGGGGGGTAGATTTTGGGCTCGCAGATATTCCAGTGAGTTTTTGCCTGCCGCTGAGGATATTGAGGAGTATTTCTTCTATACAGTATTGCAGCCCGTAAAAGATGGGCTCGTTGAAAAGATCTCCGAATATCCGGGATATAATTGTTTTCACGATGCTGTCTGGGGAATTGAGAGAAAATTTAAATTTGTTCGCTGGGCTGATTATAATGAGGCAAAAAGATTTTCAAAATTTGTGAGCATAGCTGATTACACTGAGGAGGTTTCGCTGAGATATGAGAGAATTCCGGGGTATGAGCATCTTTCTCAAAGAGATTACGCCCTTATGATGAGCGAAAAGCTAGAGCAGCGAAGATTGAAAATTATCTCCGAGAGGCTTTTGTCAGGAAAGAGATTTTTGGGGAAAGAGGAGCTAGCGCAAATCAAACCTGGTGCGAGGCCCATTAATTCAAAAAAATCAGATCGGTATTCTTATCGCCCCAGAATTTTATCTATTTGTAGTAAAAGACGAGCAGATTATCGCGACTGGTACTTCAGGATATATTTTGCCTATAAAGAAGCATCATTTAGATTTCGAAAAGGGGAGTTGGACGTGGAATTCCCATTGGGCACTTATCGACCTCAGAGTTTCTGCTACGCTCCAGCTATTTTAGAATGATGCAAATTTAATCGATGTCGTCTTTCTCATCTAGCACTGCGCCAGGACCCTCGTTAATTGCTTTTCTCAAGAGTTGGCTTGGCTTAAACTTCACAACTTTTCTGGCACGAAGAGTAATGGTGTCGCCAGTTTGAGGATTTCTGCCACGACGAGCTGGTTTAGATTTAACTTCAAATGATCCAAAACCTGAAAGCATCACCTTTTGATCTTTATCCAGACCTTCTTTTATGAGCTCAATATAATCTTCAACGATTTGGGCAGCTTTTTGTTTATCTACTGGAAGCTTTTCATAAATAGCTTCAGCTAGTTCAGCTTTGGTAACGCACATACGGGATTTATTCATAAATTCTCTCTTCCAAAATATTTATTTAATCCCAAAACAAACTGGGGATTATGTTCCCACGACCTTCTAATTCCTATCGCAGTTACGGCTTTGTGACAAGAAACATAGAATGATATCAGGTACCTCTGTAGTTTAGACGCTGATCCCCTGGTAAAGAGTTTCACAAATTATTTTAAGAGGGTATAAGGGGTTGAATATACTGATTACACGAAGTGTCTGATACGTCTTAAAATCAATGATATCAAATAGTTACAAATTAGTTGATTCCGGCCAAGGCGCCAAGCTAGAACGCTTCGGCGATAGGCTTATCGTGCGTCCTAGCAGTCATGCTATCTGGCAGAGACGTAATCCTGAGGCTTGGAAGGCGGTCTCGGCGACCTATAGTGAGGCTGGCAAGTGGAGTGGATCTAAATCCGGACCCGGCCAGAAGTGGGATCTTCAGGGGGATGGCTTCACGATGTCTCTGATACTTCTTGATAACGGGCAGGTGGGGATTTTCCCGGAGCACGCCTCCTATCTTGCTGAATTAAGAGACGAATGTTTGGCTTTAAAAGCCAAAGGAGTCGAGCCTACGCTTCTAAATTTATTTGCTTATACAGGCATGTGTTCGGTTGTGGCCGCTAAAGCTGGTGCAAATGTTACCCATGTTGATATTTCGAAGACCGTTCTTGATTGGGCTACGGATAATTTTAATAAAAATGACTTAGCAAAGGTCAGGTTGATTAAGGAGGATGCTCTCAGCTTTATGCGTAAAGAGGTCCGACGGGGTAAAAAATATAACTTTATTGTCGTAGATCCTCCCGGATTTAGTCGCTCCAAGGATTTTTCCTGGAATATTGAAGAGATACTTTCAGAATTAGCT
>CAZWGK010000109.1:0-8091 GCA_964633685.1 uncultured Bdellovibrionales bacterium
TCTTTGATAAGCATCCGAAAATCTCGGGAGCAGATTGGATTATTAACTCAACAATCTGAGATTGCAGCCCAATACTTTTCCCTTTCTGATGCCAAATATAACGAAGGCGAGAGTGATTACTTGGATGTTTTAGATGCTCAGAGATTAACATTCTCTGTTGCAAATGATCGCACCAAGTCTGAAGGAGATTTCTTAAGGTCTTATGTGAGATTGTACAGGTCTTTGGGGGGAGGTTGGATTCAAGAAGCTGAGGGGCTTGTGACCCCTCAGCCTTCTAATTGATTAGGTCCTAGCTGGAGCTAGAGGAGCCTCCGCCTGAGGAGGATGTTCCAGAGGAAGACCCGCCCGATGAAGAGCTACCTGACGAACTGTCATCATCTGAAGAAGATGATCCGTCATCATCATCATCGTCGTCGTCTTCATCTCCGTCATCAATACCATCATCGTCGGAGTCTGGGTCACATATATTAAATCCATCGTCCTCCTCCTCTACGTCAAGAACTCCGTCTCCGTCAGAGTCATCCAGTTGGGAATAGAATGGATTGCTCTCAAGAGCGGCTAATTGCTCAGGTGTTAATTGTACACCGTACTTATTCAAGGCTTTTAGGAACTTTGCCTTGGCTTTGTTGTCGGATTTTACATAATCCTTCGCGGCGGCTTTCATTTTTTTTAGTGGATTTGGGGCCGCATTTGCATCAGGGATCTCCCCAAATGCAATCATGGATAAAATAGCGACACAGGATAGAGACAATTTCTTCATGTCCATACACTTCCTTCACATCTAAAGTTACATATTATTATGATAAGTCCTCGCCTTCGGTTACGCAAACCGATTATAGGTTTAAACCTTATCTTTCTCCTGTATAATGTCGAGAAGTAGTTGGGTTTACTTAATCTTTAGGGGCTTAATAAATTATATGGGCGATAGGCAGATAGGATTAATCTCACTGGTTAGCCCCTGTTATAACGAAGAAGAGGGCATTTCATCGTTAGTTGCTGAATTGACTAAAGTTTTGAGCGCTACGACTATCCACTACGAAATAATCTTAGTGGACGACGGTTCATCAGATAAAACATGGAGTGAGATTCAGGCCGCCTCCTCCAAATCCAAATTTATTAAGGGTGTAAGACTAAGTCGAAATTTTGGTCAACAATTAGCATATCGCGCCGGGCTAGAAACAGCACGAGGAGATGTTGTTATCACCATGGATGCAGATCTGCAGGATCCTCCGCATTTAATTCCAGAGATGCTTCAAAAGTGGAAAGAGGGTTTTAAGATTGTTTATGCCCAGAGACGCACACGAAGCACTGATGCCTTACTCAAGAGATTTTTTGCGGCCTCTTTCTATAAAACTATTGCATGGCTCTCTGATATTAAAATACCGGGGCAGGTGGGTGAATACCGCTTGATGGATAAACGCGTAGTTGAGGTCCTGCTACAGATGAAGGAGCGAAGGCCGTTCTTACGCGGAATGGTAGCTTGGGTTGGTTTTCCTAGCACCACTGTTCCTTATGATAGGCCGCCTCGATTGGTCGGTGAAACTAAGTTTCCTTTTAGAAAGTCTCTTCAGCTCGCCATAGACGGTATTACAGCATTTTCTTTTACGCCATTAAGGGTCGGACTACGTGTGGGTGTGCTGTTGTTGATGGCCTCGGTTCTCATGGCGACAATCTACCTATTAAGAATTTTATGGGGATTGGATTCTACGAGTTTGATAATAGCAACTTTTATCACTTTTATCGGTGGTCTTAATTTATTTTTTGTTGGAATCTTAGGGGAGTATATTACAAGGTTGTTTGAGCAAACCGGCTCGCGGCCAATGTATGTAATCTCCGAGTATTCCAATCGTGTTGATGAAGCTAACTAAATTTTTTGATCCCCGATTATTTTTACTCTTCGGGGTAGGGCTGATAACATTCTGGTTTAGAGTTTATTTCACCGCAGAGAATATCCCCTCAGTAGATCTTCCATCGCACATTCTCTTGGCTCGTCAGATGCGGGACCATCTTTTATCGGGGCGAATAGTTTTTTATGATTTTGGAACCTTTACAGGGTTTCCTGTAAATTTATTTTACGGCTTTATTCCCTCTCTTTTAGCAGTTTTAATCTCATATCCCCTTGGGTTATTTGTTGCTGACCCTATAGTTTTAGGAATGCATATCTCTCTGGTAGCGGGCATGGCCCTTTTACCCCTCTCTATTTATTTTGCAGCCAAACCTTTAGTGCAGGAGTTCGTTCCGTCTATCAATTCTGCAAAAAATGTCAGGGCAATTTTAGCAATTTTGGCGGTTACGCTCGGTTTTTGGTTTGTTAATCACGATAAACAGTGGCACGGCATTGGAGCTGCTGCCCCCATGAATATTGGGCTTCACGCTCAGGTTTTTGGTTGGCATCTTTTTATTTTGTATCTAGGGTTCATCGCACGACTTTATCTAGTAGGGGATGATCGCAAAGCTAATAGTCGATTATTTCTTGGGCTAGCTCTGACTTACGGGCTTTTACCGGTCACCCATACACTTACTTTTGTATTTGCTACATTTACGGGCGGTCTTCTTTTTTTATTTTTAGCAAATATCCGCAAACGGATGTTCGCAGCTCACCTGCTAGGATTCTGTCTAGCTGGGTTTTGGTTTATACCTTCGCTCAGTCTATTAGGAACTTACACCACTTACGATGTCATTAGACCCGAGGGAGATTTTTTTGAAATTATATTTCGGTATCCTTGGTATGGGCTGTTGCGAACTTTTAAGAGTTGGCTAAGCGGGGAGAAGATTCTACTTGATTTAGTTCACATCATTCTGCCTTTTATTATCGTAGCTGGATTAATTCATCCTAAAATTAAAAGGGATGGATTTATTTTTAATCTTCTTCTAGTTTGTTTGCTGGGAGCGCTTTTCTTTTCGAGTGGTTTTGTAGCTTCAAGTTTGCCAGTCGGGCTTCACTATTACCGATTTGTGGCGTATCAGTTTATTATTTTAGTTATCTTAGCTGCTGCGATTCCGCTCGTTTTGCTTCGCCAAACGGAGCGGTTTTCTTTGAGGGAGGCTTTTCTGTGCGGGCTTGCTGTTTCAATGCTCTGCCTGAATCTTGCCTTACCTCATAAAGAGAGGGAGAAGATAATATCTCACAAAGGGTTGAATTATCTTCAAGACGAACGCGATGTAATTGAGTACTTCCAGGCAAAACGAAATAAGGGTCGAGTTTATATAGAGTACCTATCTGACTACAGCAAATATTCGTTTCTCTCAGTTCATTACATCTCATCCAGGTTAAAGATTGAGACCGGATTTGAGGCAGTGGTCAATTCTCATCTCCAGGAGTCGATGAGTTATAGAATGTTAGTGGCTTCTGCTAAACTCTTAGGGGCAAAAACTTACAATCCGCCACTTTTGTTCCCTGATACTGCTGTTCTGGATGATCAGACTAAACTGGAGCAGTTGCAGGCTTTCGGAGTGACCCATGTAATCTGCGCAGAACGTAAATTCTGTAATAATCTTCGCGAAGTCGTTAAGGGGCCGTATATAAAAATTGGTCGATACAAGATATTTGAGTTGCTGCCTGAAGGATTTAAGAAAATTGAGCCGGCTAGTAAGATTTTACTGGGCTATATTGACGATAAAGGTACTCTGCCGTTCTATTTTGTAGAGTACTTTATGTATGCCTATCAGCCGTTATTTAAAAAATATCACCTGATTGATTTAACAAAATACGGATCAATTCCTGAGGGAATTGATCAGCTTCTTTTAAATACTTCGAAGAGCGTAGACGCGCCCCTCGGATTCAGAGTAGATCCAGGTATCAAAGTCTATCGGATAAACTATCAACCGAAAAATTACGTTCTTAACCACTACGAGGTCCATTACCCACACAATGTAGAGTTTGATAGGTATCAGGAGGCACAAGAATTTCTAAAGAATTTCTCAGTTCAGTCGGGCTTGGCTTATGTTGCTTTCAATCCGATTGATACCCTTGAGTCGCCACAATTTGAATTTAGTTCGAATGGGCAGGAGTTCACAGCATCTGGGTTAACCCCAGGGCAATTTTATCGAATCAACTACAGCTACTTTCCATATTGGAACGTATCCGGTGGTGAGATTTTTAGAGGCTCTGAGGAAAGAATATTTATAAAAGCCAAGGAATCTACGGTGAAAGGGGTTTTTACGCCATGGCGTAGCAGTCCATCGTATGTGGGGTTAGCCATGACTCTTGCGGCGTTGCTATTTTGCCTAGCTATCTATCGTAAGGCTTAGACCTCAGCACTTTTGCGAGCTTTAATTATCTCAATCACAGCTGGTAGAATTGAGATGATGATGATCGCAAGTATTACAAGTCCGAAATTATTTTTTACAAAAGGTACTTCACCAAATATATATCCAGCGTATGTTAGAGATAGTACCCATAATAAAGCTCCAGCGACGTTGTAGGTGGCAAATTTTAGATAGTTCATCTTGCCTACGCCTGCCAAGAAAGGCGCAAATGTTCTTACAATGGGTACGAAGCGCGCTATGATAATAGTTTTACCCCCGTATTTATCGTAGAACTTCTGGGTCTTCTCTAGATATTCTGGCCTGAAAATCTTGGAATTCTTTTGCTCAAAGACTTTAGGTCCAATATAATTACCGACCATGTAGTTAACGGCATCACCTAGTATAGCAGCCACAATCAAACCAAGAGCTAAGAGGTGAACATTTAAACCTCCCCGACCAGCAAGAGCACCTGCCGCAAATAGAAGTGAGTCACCTGGGAGAATAGGGGTTACAACGAGACCAGTCTCACAAAAGACTATCAGGAACAGAATTGCATATGACCACACCCCATAATCATTAATAAGAACATCAAGGTGTTTATCGAGATGCAGGATAAAATCAATTAGATACTGTAGTGTTTCCATATTCTGGGGATACTACAGAAGAGGGCGTAATAGCAAAAGGGGGGTGCTCTTCAATATAAACGGGTCTTGTCACATGTTTAGCTGAGTGAAATTATTTTGGAGTCTCTGAGAGAGCTATTAATTGGGACCTTTAGTTAAGATTTAGATACGGAGTCTGTATGAAAAGAATATCATATTTTTTTGCCACACTAATGCTATTTTCCACGTCAGCCTTCGGTATCGATCTTGGAATTAATGCTTCTTATTGGGACACCAAAGATAGTGATGCAGCTTGGGGTATGGGCGCTAAGGTTGGAATCCCATTTTTTATCGATCGCATGCAGATTGAAGCTCGGGCTTACCGATTCAACCAAGATGAAGTGGCGTTGTTCGGCGATGTTGATATCACCCCGATCGATCTCGGACTTATTTTTTATCTAACTATGGACGAAACTGTTAATCCTTATCTGATTGGCGGTGTCAGTTATAATTTCGTTGATACATCTGAGATCGGTTTGGATAGTGATTTTGGATATTATCTCGGAGCTGGTCTTGAGCTTCCTTTAGGAGAGGGGTTTGCCCTGACAGGGGAAGCCCTATTCCGCACCGCTGAGTTCGATGCAAAATCAAATATTGATGACTCTTTTGAAACCTCTGGAATGACTATTAATACAGGCTTAAAGTTCAGGTTCTAAAGATTACGGAGGGCGTCGCCGCCGCCCTCTTTTAGATCCGTCTTAGTCCGCTCTTCAGTCATTACTCCAAAGTCATAATCTGATACTGCTCAGCATCGATTACAGTTTTCTGTAAAAATCTCTCATCTTTTTCAGGGTAATCTAAATTATAGTGGAGACCACGACTTTCTTTCCGAGCTATGGCACTTCTAATCACAAGCTCAGAAACTAGGGCTAGGTTTCTGAGTTCCAACATGTCAGAGGTCACCAAGTATTTCCAGTAATACTCGTTAATCTCTCTTTGGATATTTTTGACCCTAGTTAAAGCTCTTGCTAGGCGCTTATTTGTACGAACTATTCCGACGTAGTTCCACATCGCTCTTCTAATCTCATCCCAGTTCTGAGTAACCACCACCTCTTCATCGCTTGGAATAGCCTTGCCAGGGTCCCAAGAGGGAACATCAAAAGACAAATTCTCGTCTTGTTTCTCTGAGAGTCGTTGTTGGGCAGCACGATGAGCAAAAACAATCGCCTCAAGAAGGCTATTGGATGCTAGTCTGTTAGCTCCATGCACTCCAGTACACGCAGTTTCCCCTGTAACGTAGAGGTTTTTAATAGATGTTCGACCCATCTCATCAACCACAACCCCGCCGCAACAGTAGTGAGCTGCGGGCACCACTGGGATCGGGCCAGTGGTAATATCGAATCCATATTTGAGGCATCGCTCGTATATAGTGGGGAAGTGAGCTTTAATTTTTTGAGCGGGGAGGTGAGAGATATCGAGTAATACATGTTCTTCGCCGTGAAGCTTCATTTCGTGATCGATAGCTCTGGCGACAATATCCCTCGGTGCCAGCTCTTTGAGTTCGTGATACCTTTGCATGAACTCTTGACCGTTAATTCGCCTAAGTTTGGCACCCTCGCCACGCATCGCCTCAGTAATCAAGAATGATTTTGCCTCGGGGTGATACAAGCATGTGGGATGGAACTGAAAGAATTCCATATTGCCTACGGCTACACCTGCTCTGAAACACATGGCGATACCGTCGCCAGTCGCAATATCTGGATTGGAGGTATAGAGGTATATCTTGCCAGCTCCGCCAGTGGCAACCATGGTAGTGTGGGCAATAAATGGCGTTATTACTCCGTTTTGAGTTAGCACATATGCACCCAAGGCCCGATTCTGAGTTGATTTTTCAACACCTATCTTTTGGGTTGTGATTAAGTCGATGGCAGAGCAGTTTTGAACAAATTTAATATTACGGTGGTTGCGAGCAGCAGCTAAGAGCCGTTGCTGAATTTCATAGCCAGTGGCATCGGCAACGTGGAATATCCTCCTTTTTGAGTGCCCACCTTCGCGATGCAAGTCGAATAGGGAAGAGTCATCGGCCGCACGATCAAATGATACTCCTAGTTCTATTAGCTCATTGATCCTCTCGGGTGCTTCCCGGACCAAGATATCGACGATTTTTTTATCGCACAGGCCAGCTCCCGCGGTTTCGGTATCCACAGCGTGGAGTTCAAATGTGTCATCAGGGGCGTTTACTGCCGCTATGCCGCCCTGGGCCCAAGAGGTGCTGGAGTCTGCTAGCCCCTTCTTAAATAAAACACAGACTGAGCCGAATTCGGCAACTTTAAGGGCGTACGAGAGACCTGCGATGCCGCCGCCAATCACTAGGAAGTCGTATCTTTCCATTTTAACCCACTTAAAGTAAAAGATTAAAAGAGCTGCTCTTTAAGGTTACCAGCTCACTTGCTGTAAAGTCTACATCTGCATGGCCATGATAAGTAAATCTAAAATCATAATTCCTTTTATTTTGGCCAGCGCAGCCTTTATTTTCTCATTTATTCCATCGGTAGCTTCTGCTTCGAGCAAGACAATCTATATCATCGAAAGAGCTGACGGTTCTGTGACATTTACTAGTCGCCGACCAAGTAGTGGTTCTTATAAAGTATTTAATCCTTCAGCCGGCAAGAGTTCGTTATCGCGCCTAAATACTCGTTCGAATGTAAAGCCAGGGGCACGACAAGTGCTGTACTATAATAATTTGATCGAGAGCACCGCTGAGCTTCAAGGAGTTGATCCTCATCTCGTCAAGGCAGTTATTCAGGTTGAGTCAGCGTTCAATCCAAATGCTACTTCAAAAAAAGGTGCGATGGGGCTGATGCAGCTCATGCCAGAGACGGCGCAATTCTTGGGTGTAAAAAATCCTTATAAACCTGAGGATAATGTGAAGGGTGGGGTGAAGTATTTAAAGCTTCTTCTTGATAAATATGATGGCAATATCGGATTGACTTTGGCGGCCTACAACGCTGGTGAGTATTCTGTAGAAAAACACGGTGGCATACCCCCGTTTCAAGAGACAATTCAGTATGTGCGGAAGGTTGTCGAGCTAAGACAACAATATAAAGTTGAGCGTGGATAGATTGATCAAGATGGTACCGAATATTTTAACCATAAGTAGACTCTTTGCGGTGCCGATATTTGTGCTGCTTTTGACAAAGCCGTCTGAGCTGATGATCGCTTGGGCTCTCGGAATATTTAT
>CAZWGK010000110.1:0-8036 GCA_964633685.1 uncultured Bdellovibrionales bacterium
GCCGCGAGCCGTGATTACAATCACCCCGCGTCTAGGGGCGCCTATCAAGCCGGCTTTTTTCAAATAAGTGCGGGCCCAACCCACACGATTAGCAAATACGGTCTGTACACCGCTCGGCAACAACGCCTGCCGCTCAGGTAGGGTCAGATTTAACTTATCTGCTAAAATCTCGGTTACGTCGCGCATTAGATGCTCGCTGCAATCACTAACTTGCCGCAGGAGCGGTAGCATTAAGGCTTGATAATCGGGGATGCTCATCTGACCTCAAAATAATGTGGGGCTCTTGTTTAATAGAAACAAGATAAACTCTCTGGAGGCCCGAACCGGATTTGAACCGGTGATGACGGTTTTGCAAACCGTTGCCTTACCACTTGGCGATCGGGCCGCTAGTGAATGGATAGGCAGTCTAACCAATCCAGAGAATAAATTAAAGTCTTTACTAAAAATACGTGTTTTAGGCCTCTTTTAGCCCAATCTCACCCGCCGCATTCTCATGAATAGTCTTAAGCTTGCCCTCGGCTTCGCCTAAGAGACCGCGGAGGAAGCTCACTAGTTCAGAGGCTAATTCGTAAGCTTCTAAAGACCTATCTAGCGGCATGCGGCCACTCTCTACCTTTCCTACTAGGTCTTCTAGAATTGCCAGGCCCTCTTCAAACTTAAGCTTGGCGATAATCTTTTTGGCATCTTTTTTACCGAGTAGTTGCTCTGCATTTAAAATCTGATCGTTCATACTATTGCCCTTTTGATAAACTAACTTTCTTAATCTTCGCCTCGGCTCGACCCGTAGACATTAAAATAGATACATCATCCTCTGCTCTCAGGTTACCAAGCTCTGTCACCACACTGCCACCTTTCTCAACCATGGCGTATCCTCTTTGGAGCACATTTCGGGGATTCACCCCCTCAAGTCGCTGAGCGATTCCTTTCAGCAGCAAAGCTCGACGCGACATCTCTTCTCGGGATCCACGCAAGAGTCTCCTTTCAACTTCACTAATTCTGCGGCCAACCATCTCAATACGGGCCAATCCGGTGCTCAAAATTCGGCGCTCCGCATTGGCTACTCTGAGCCCGAACATCTTTACAATATTGGCTGGATCTAACCCTTTTATCTTTCCTTCAAGGGCTTCTAGCTTTAAGAAATTATTCTCTATCACGCCCAGAATACCAAGCCCGGCACGCTCTTCTAGCTCATCTAGTCGTTGCCTTATGGGTTCTAGTCGCCGTTCAAAATCACTGACTCTATCCCAAAGCTCTGCTACTCGAGCTAAAAGATCTTTTGCTTTTGGCACTACCATTTCAGCAGCGGCAGTAGGCGTAGGCGCTCGTTTATCGGCCACTAAATCACTTAGTGAGATATCAGTTTCATGACCCACAGCCGACACAATCGGAATCGCCGAAGCAGCCACTGCCCGCACGACTAATTCCTCGTTAAAGGCCCAGAGGTCCTCTTTGGATCCACCACCGCGCCCAACAATAATTACATCAACTAATTTTGATCTATTAAGGAGCCTAATTCCTGCGGCAATCTCGGCAGCCGCTCCTTCACCCTGAACCCGCACTGGAGCCAAAATCACTTCAATATGGGGTAAACGCTCTCTTATTTTGACCATTATATCGCGAATTACTGCCCCAGTTGGTGAGGTCACAACACCCACTGCTTTGGGCAAAAACGGAATAGCGCGCTTCCGTTCAGGAGCTAAGAGTCCCTCAGCTTCGAGCTTCTTTTTTAACTCTAATAATTTCTTCTGGAGCAATCCCTCGCCCACCGGCGCAATCGAGGTCAGGACCATCTGCAATCGGCCCTGTTGCGGATACACTGTGGCTTTACCAGTGCAGACAACTTCAACTCCATCTTCAAGATTGAAATCAATTCTGGTGCTCCCCTTCCAAATCACAGCGGGGATCTGAGAGGTCGAATCTTTTAAAGTAAGATAGATGTGACCACTAGTAGCTTTTTTTAAACCTGAGATTTCGCCCTGGAACTGCACTCGCGGAAACTCATTCTCAACCGCCACCTTCAACATGGTGGTGAGATCTGTGATACTTAGATATGATTGTTTCTGTTCGGCTAGCATCTGGTTGGGGATACTAGCACGGGTTTCTATGTACTAGGAGAGTTTTGGCTCTGTAATGTGCCTTTCTTAGAGGGGAATATACTGAGTTTATTTGGGGACTTAGCCGATTACTAACCTAACACGCGCTCCTAGGGTAAATTTCAGGCTTAATTAAATGACCCCATTTAGTGAGCCTTACGTTAAGGCCGATTCAGGGTGTCTCTTATATTAAAAGTCACTAAAACGTGCGGCAAGGTGAGTCCTGCAATCAAAATTATGCTGGCCGAAAAGAGTTCATGAATATTAGTAAAGTCAAACTTAAAGCTGAGCGGCACGATTAAAAGAATCGCCGTGATTGAAATGGCTAAAAAGTCGAGTGGCAGTATTTTCTTAATTGAACCGATTGAAGATTTTGTTTTAAAAAACTGAGCACATTCCTCTAAGTGGTGTCGAGAGTGTCGACCCAGAAACCAAATACAAAATCCAGCTAGTGGTGATAAAAAATACCAGCCGATTAAACATATCGTGATCTGCAATAATTCTCGTCTATTATTTCTTAGGTAGTTCAGCGCAATAATAATAGCGAGAGTCACCGAGAGTATAATCCCAACAGTCAGAGCTGTTTCGGAATTTAGGAACTCTTTATCGATAGGAATAAAAAAGGCCATATAGGCAGAGGCTTCTTTATAATGAAGTAAAATAGGTAATAAAATTGATGATATTCCCACTATCTCGGCGGTGCCCTTAACATATATCCCCGAGAGCCTCTCTCCATCTGCAAAATGAATCGCTGATACTATTAAAAAGGAAAGCAGAGCGACCATGGGCGCGATAAAACAGAATAAGCTCATGGCTAAACCAATCGTCACATACAGAATAATTGTGAGGATTGGTTTTGACTTTAAAAAATCCCACTTCTTTTCTGCTACTCTTAAATCAAAAGAGCCGTGAGGAATCCCTGCGATAACAATCAACACTAAAGCAGTCCAATCAGCATAGTTAAGATCAATTGCGGCGAGCACAAATAGAAGAGCCGCCAAGGTGATTACTAATGAATCTCCAGAAAATTTATATGGCATAAGGCAACGCCCTTAACATTACGGTTTTAGGTGCTGAAAGCATCACACGAAATGCTGAGAGAATATCTGCATCTCCTGCTAAAAATCTTATAAGAGCCTCTTCAGGCGCTCGCGCTAGTAGTCTAGACATTAGATCGCCGCCGTGTTCAGGCATTTTTCTGAGTGCGGATAAAAAAATCTTATCGCTCAAACTCATCCAAGTTGGGTATTGGCTCGGGCTAAAGTCGCTCCCGCTTGTTTCACGGTTTATCTTGGATGCTGAAACAAATGATGCAATCTCCTGAGCCTGCTTTAATATTTGAATAAAAGCATAACCGGTGCTTGCCCTGATTGAACCAGCCGAGCTTCCGAATGAAATCACTCCAGGGGTGTGGCGACGGCGTGGTAGCCCCATCGGTATTAATCCAGACTCTGTCCTACTAATCTGCCAATCAGTAATACCATTTTGTTTAAACCATTCAGCGCACTGCTCAAGGTGCCATTGGGGATTCATCGCCGAGGCACAAAAAGATGTGTGCTCAACCAACGCCGCCCGTGCAGACATGGGGAGTATGTACATAAAGTTTACCGATTGTTCAGCACTGCTTGACTGAATATCCATCAAAGTAGCCACACCAGGTTCAAACCTATCTGAGTCGGTGGTGACCCAGTGCCCTGCGAATGATTGCCACATTAAGGGCTGGACTTGGCTAACTTCAAAGGCGGTATCAATCACTAGGTCGAACTTGTGATTGGTTGAGCCTGCAGTAATACCACCGGCAGAGACATCCACTCTTGATGCGCCCCAAGAGAACTTTACTCCCCTAGATTCAAGCGTAGCGAGAGTTTGAGAGAAATAGTCTTCTCCATGCACAATTGAATAAGGAGTCTGAGAGCAATCACAGATTCTTTGAAATGGGGCCGCTGATTTACCTTCTGATATACTCTCTGATTTATGCCCTAATTTATTCCCCGCAAATAAAACTTTGGGCCAACGATGTGCGATCGGGATTTGAAATTCCTTAACGGCTACTCCGCCAAAAAAACAGAATGTCCTTTCGGGATGAGGTGTTCTCTCTCGTTTATCAAAAATATGGACTGAACACTTAGAAACTTTACTAGTTATGGCTTCTGCAACTGCCATTCCTGCTAACCCACCACCTCTGATTCCAATCGAGAGGGTCACAGTGACTGAGTCTCCCGACGTGGTGCTAATAAATCATTAGTAATCCAGCGAGCCTGACTAATGGTGATTAAACACTTCTCTCTAAGCGGAACAACCGCCCGGTTAAGATTAATTTTTTTATCTGAAGTAATTACCCTTCTACCAATAGCCTGATAACAACGAGCCGCTACTCTTATGGCAAACCTATTACGAGGCTTCAGATATACAAGCCCATTAATTCCCTGTTCATAATACTGATCCGCTAAATTTAATAATTTTCTTACGGCAGCGACAATCAGAGACTCCCCTTCTTGGCGAGATATGCCTAACTTCATACAACCTGAGGCAGAGAGAATATCTTTCAATTCGTGGTTATTTAACCACTCTTTCGGTAAATACTGTCGGTGTTCCTGAAGGTCACGAATTACATCTCGAGCGATATTTGAATACTGCATCGCCACTCCTAGGGTTGCAGCGGCTGTTCGCCCCTCAGGTAAAGTTCCACCTAAAATTGGATACATTAATAACCCCACAGTGCCTGCTACGCCCTGAGCATAATCAAAAAGCTCGGCCTCTGTTTTGATTACTCGACCAGGAACATCATCTCGGCACATTGAAATTAACTTTAGTAGTGGCGATTGGATTTCGGGAAACTCCACGACTAATTCTAAGATATTGCTAAATGCAGGGTCATTAGAAGAGCCAGAATCAATCGTATTATAAATTACCGCCAGAGATTCCTCTCGGATTTTCAAATCAGTTACCTGATCTGCTATATCATCAACCATCCGACAAAACTGATAGGCAATGGCTACCTGATTTCTTATCTCAGGGCAGAGCCAACGAGCAGCAAAGTAAAAGGTCTTCCCCTCTTTAGACATTATCTTTAGATGGTCTGCACCATTCATCATATAGCGCCCCCGTACTGAGAGGTCTCTTCTAAAGAGTGGCTGCTAACAGGCGACTCGGTTAAAGAAAAATCGCTCTTAATCATCGCTTCTATGACCTTGGCAGAGGTAGCAACACCAGGCAATCCACCCCCGGGATGTACCCCTGCGCCGCAGAGATACATTCCTTGAACATTATCCATCCGATTGTGAAATCTAAACCAAGCAGATTGAGACAGTGACGGAGCCAGCGAAAATCCGGCGCCCAAATGACTATGGAGATCTTTACTGAAGTATCGTGGGTCAACTGCTTCTGCGAATTCAAGCTCGTTTTTTAGCCCTGGCAAAACTGATTGTTCTAATGCTGCGAGGACAGTTTTCTTGAAATTTTCAGTTTGATTACTCCAGTTATCAAAGTTGCCCAAGTGTGGCACTGGCGCTAATACATAAAATAAATCGCCATCTGGAGAATCAAAACTTGAGTCAGTAGCCGCCGGGCGATGAAGATATAGACTTGGATCTGGTGGCAGAGACTTACCCGAGAAGATATCTTTTAAAAGGCCTTCCCAACGCTCTGAGAGAATGATCGAGTGATGAGCTACTGTCGAGTATTTCTTTTTTGTTTTGAAATACATCACAAAGAGACCCATCGATAAGCGAGCAGTTTTGAGTCGGATTCGCTCCATCAAAGAAAGTCTGGGCGCGCCTAAAATATTATAAGCCTTGATAGGATCTCCACCCCAAATCAAGATGTCGGCAGGTAAAGTTTTATTTTTTCCATTCTGAGAATACTGCACGGCCGAGAGTTTATAACTTCTCTCTTTGATAGTCTCTAGAAAATAAGCAGTAGCATTAAAGTGAAATTTAACTCCCTGGCGAGAGGCAAGTTTTACAAGCTCATTAATCAGAGCACCTGTTCCGCCCTCTGCAAACCAGATCCCCCCGCGGCGCTCCATCGCATGAATTAAGCCATAAATGGCAGTTGTTGAGATAGGATTTCCCCCGACCAGAAGTGTTTGAAGAGAGAATGCCTGGCGAACTCTCTTATCAGAAAAGTATCGACCAGTGTGACTCCACAAAGTTCTAAATGCCTTGAGCTTAAATAGCTGGGGAATGGCTGCAATCATTGAAGTGATATTCGTAAAATCGGCTGCCCCTAGCTCCTCATACCCCACTCTATAAAGCTCTTCACTGTGCTTAAGGTAAGCCCGATAACGTTGCGCATCTGCCGGACAAAGCTTACGTATCTCTCGCTCTTGCGCCTCTATGCCATCAACAAGATCCATAGAGGTGCCATCACTAAACACTAGCCTGTACCATGGATTACAAGGAAGAAAGCGAACATAGTCAGAGCGGTTTTCACCAAACAACTCAAAGAGTTCATCAAAAAGCCAAGGAGCGGTGATTACGGTGGGACCAGCATCGAATGTGTGCCCATGAAATATTAATTGTCTGGCGCGGCCTCCAGCGTCTGGGCAGGACTCAATTACATCGACTTGATATCCAAGTGCGCGGAGCCTAAGCGCAGAGGCTAGACTACCGACTCCTGTACCGATGACAACAACTTTCATCTCTTGACGGTATCACTATGTTTGAATTGTGTGAACAGAAAAGTGTGGCGCGAGTTTGAAGGAGTACACAAAAAAAACAGCCCCTGTGAAGGGGCTGTTCTCTTGAGAGATGCGAACATCTCTCTTCTGTAATTATCTGAATTAAACTTTGCCCTCAGATTTTCTGACAGCAATTACCCAGATAAAAATACCGAATCCTGCCTTAGCAAGAATGTCGGCGATGGTGTATCCAACTTGAACGAATGTTGTAGCACCTGCGATGTTCAACATTGGGAACATGAATACGATTGGATAAAAGCTCCATGTTACAAGGGTTATAAGTCTTGCATTTCCAATCAATCCCTTCACTGATTCTGGTTGGGAATTGATGGAATTTGAGAGACCTACGACCAACTGATAAACGATGTAGACGAATGGGAGCATTGATAGAACCCACCACTTCCACCTAACTGCATTGTCAGCTGAAATTTCGCCTGGGTATCCGAGGATAATCATCAGCGCTGCAGCCAATGCAAGAGAAAGACCTTTAGATGCTGTCTCCTCTTTTGAGAGCTTCATAACCAAGATAAGCTCAAGAAGAAGTAGAGGCACTGTTAAGAGCCAATCGACGTAACGGTAAGCATCATTGAATGCCACGCCTGTTGCAGTGACTACGCCGTTGCTTACTGAGTAGGCAGACTCAAAGCTGCCTAAGATTCTCCAGTAGTGATAGAAGGCAATTAACGTAACAATTCCGCTGATAGTTACAGCAGTCTTGTACTGAGGTGCTACTTGTGAGCGACCTAAGAAAAGAAACACCGTAGCTGCACCCATTACCGCGATACAAAATGAAAACGCGTTATAGATGAGCTGATGATCAAATAATTCCATATAACTCCTCTCTAGATTTAATAAACAGCCTTGGGACTCACCCCGTCAACTACCCAAAGGTACCCAATGGGATCTGAGCAACTGAGATCGAAATGATATTCAAACTCTATTCGATTAAATCCCGAAGGAGATGGTGACAAGGTATAGCCGATGCTGCAAGAACTTTATTCTGTAAACCGTTTAAATGGGGGCAGTATTTGAAGGGTCTCGAGTAGCAACCCCTGGGCTAGGTTCTCAAACAAAGAAGACAGTAGGAGGCAATCTATCAATAAGGTGGTGATTATAAGAGCCTAATATTATTGAGCTGCGGTAGCATATTACTATCTGGGATATTCTATCTTTTTGGCTTTTTTAAGGGCGAGATAGAATAAAAAGGAGGCGAAAACCAAGCTGTAGCCAAATTCAAACAGGGTATTAGTTTTGTAGGTGGC
>CAZWGK010000111.1:0-3428 GCA_964633685.1 uncultured Bdellovibrionales bacterium
TGGCTAAAGCTAGCTCAGCTCTGGGTTCTCTCGCCGCTGCTGCTGGCAGCTTGAACATTAACTTGGGGGGAATATCGACTACTATGCGAAGGTCCAATTGGGTAGAGTCTAGCGCCCTGCCAGTGCCAAATAAGGCAAGCTGGCACAGCGATTTATCTGCACTGGAGAGTGCTATTACCGCCATGGGAGCCAATCCACGTGTGGGCCGGGTACAGGGCAGTAAAGCTATTTCCATGAATCTTGGTAACTTAAGTAACATAGCAGAAAATATGGGGGTCAACAAAAACACGGTCAAAAAATATGAGTGGACAGGGCCGAATGGGACGACCTGGCATTACTATCAGGGATACGACAAAGGTGTAGCAGTTATTAACCAACCTAAGCCAAAATATACACAATAAAACAAGGTGGTTTGCGTATGACCGGAACACTAAAAGAACAAATGAAAAATTGGGCTGAGGAAAGTCTTGATTTTGATACTATTCAGCTCAGTTTGGAGCAAATTGCTCAGAGAGCCTTGGGCTTTGAGAGCTCTAGCCGAACTCAAGGTTTGATTGAAGAGTTCGCAAAAAATCCTACACGTGAAAATGCTCTTCGATATTATGTTGAGTGGCAGACTGAGTTGTGGGAGGAAAAGCTTGCCAAATTGGCACCTGGCCTAGAGTTGACCGAAGCTAACGTATTAGGCGTATTGCGGCAGCAAGCTTTGCAAATCGTCCAAGCTGCTGATTCAAGATGCATTGAGAGCGCTTCTTGCTTTGTGGAGGTAGGTTGGATGTTGCGTCGTCATTGGGGTGAGGTTTGGGGAGGGATGTCTGGCTACGACCGGCTAAAGGATTGGGTATCGAATTACTCAAATGCTGCAAGTGGTGATTTTATCTGGTCCTCGGTGGAAGAGCAGAGAGGTTACCTTCTGAAATGCAGCCAAGAAATTAAGAACAGCGCAGCAGAGTTTTTAGCCAAATCCCCTGTATAGGTTTTAGATACATGGCTTAGATTAGGGTAGGGCTCTCTCGACAAGCCCGCCTACTCATCCACCCCCAACTGCCTCCTAGCCTCATAAAGAGCTATTGAGACCGTGTTGCTGAGGTTCAGGCTCCGAACCCCTTCGCAGGGCATCGGTATTTTTAGGACCTGCTCGGGCCAGCGGTTAAGAATCTCAGGGCCGAGTCCTTTGACTTCGCCTCCAAAGACCAGTGCGTCGTTAGGATGAAACTCTGCTTTGTAGTAAAGCTGTGTGCCGAATTTGGAAAATAGCCAGATTTTTCGAGGCTTCACTTTATCTAGATATTCATCCAGAGAGCTATGTTGATGCAGCTCCACATACGGCCAGTAATCAAGTCCGGCCCGGCGCACGGTGCGGTCAGAGATCTCAAAAGCGGGCGTTCCTACGATATGAAGCGGCGTCTGGGTAGCAGCGCAGGTGCGGGCTAGCGAGCCTGTATTTTGTGGAATTTGTGGTTCGTGAAGTACAATATCCATGAGATTTTAACGGTGAGCCCTTTAATTTGCAGTGAGGTTCTTGAAGATAACCCCCCTTTTATATAGAACAGGTAGGTAATTTAGTAAAAGTTTCCTTATGTTAAACGCCACAGTTAGAAAAAAGATAGTCGTCGCCAAGGGTCTTATAGTGCTTCAGGTAGAGCCTGATGATAAAAATTTCTCATTTGAGCCAGGCCAATATGCAACCTTGGGGCTTATGGGCGGGGCGCCACGTCCGGCTGAGTTTCCAGCCGAGGCGACTCCTCCAGCCGCTGATAAGTTAATCAAAAGACCTTATTCTATCTCTTCGAGCCCGCATACTAAGGAGTATGTGGAGTTTTATATTGCGATTCTTCCTGAAGGTGAATTAACAAGCCGATTTGAGCTTCTGAAAGAAGGCGAGCGCATTTTTATGGCCCCAAAAATGAAAGGGGTCTTTACTCTCAATAATGTTCCGCAAGGCAGCGACCTTGTAATGGTGGCAACAGGCACAGGGCTTGCTCCTTTCATGTCGATGTTAAGGCTGCCAGATATTTTTGATAGATACGGCAAAGTAACCTTAGTGCACGGAGTGCGGTATCCAACCGATTTGGCTTATCAAGAAGAGATCGGATACTTCATGGCTAACAGGCCTCTCCGTTACGAGGCAGTAGTTAGCCGCGCCGATGGTTCATTCAATGGTCATAAGGGATACGTGCAGGAGCTTTTTAAAAAGGAAATTATCAAAGTAACTCCTGAGAAAGAGCATATAATGCTCTGCGGAAATCCAAAGATGGTTACTGATATGAGTGAAGTTGTAACCACTTTCGGCTACAAAGAGCACTCAAAGAAAGAGCCGGGGAATCTGCATATTGAGAAGTATTGGTAGAGGTAGCAGCTTCCTACTTGTTCTGATGGACTAATCGCCGTCGGTCTTTAAGAGTTCAAAAATACCAATATTATTTAGATTCTTATCGAAAGTTACGGTAGTTGAGCATTTCTGAGCTTGATTTTCCATTCCTAACACAACATCCGAGAAGTCGGCTTTGTAATTCTCATATAAATCTAAAGCTCGCCAAATTAAAGATCTATTGGGAATTTCAAACTGTTTCGTAGATAGTATTTTTTTTAGTACAGAGACGATTGATTTTTTAGAGCACTCATAGGCCGATTCTAGTACCCACACCAACTCACAAAGCACTATGGTGTTGATGTAAATAGGAACAGACTGCCTTTCTATAATTCTTGAAGCCTCTTGAGCTTGCGCCAAGTCGTCGCGAACAAGGTATCTGATTAGAACGTTTGTATCGATGCCTATCATCTTTGCCGAGCTGCTCTCTCTTTAATTGAACGATTCATCTCTTCAACTGATACGATTTTATTGCCGACTTCCTTTTTTAATATTCCAGAGAGATCTCTGACGTCTATATAGGCCGGCCGCACCTCAACTGTGCCGTTATCCAGCACTATGAAGTCAATCGAGTCCCCTGGGTGAATATTGAGAAACTCTCGAATTTCCTGGGGAATGGTAGTTTGTCCTTTGCTAGTGATACGTGCTCTGCTCATGTTCTTACGTTATCATAATTTCCTTACTTTGTAGTAAGGAAATATTTGTAAGAAGAAATAGCTAAAACAGCAGTAAAAACAGCTAGTTGCCTTAATCTTTTTTAATTTATAATTCGCTTTGGGCTAACCGCCGTACCTAAATTCCCCATGCTCCGGGGAGAACTATGGCCTAACTGGGGCTTTTTACCCTAGCCCTGAGGCGCAATGCCGCAGGCAGTAAGTAGCGAGATTAAGCGTTTCAGTGAATTAAGCTGCTCACCGCCCTGGTCCGTCATTTGTTGTGTGCGGCTGGATGTATACCGGCAACACCTGGGAGTGGGCGAAAGCGAAGCTCCAGCACTATCATCGAAGGCAACCGGAAGAGTCGGCACGCTATCGGAGTGTGTGCCACGGACGCGACG
>CAZWGK010000111.1:3438-8010 GCA_964633685.1 uncultured Bdellovibrionales bacterium
AGGACCGGTTCCAACCGACGTACGGCGTACTTCGCGAGGAGGTGCTCGAAACCTTCGACGAGTATCTTAACTGCGGATTCCTTGAGCATGGGGTAGCGCGGGTGTATTGCGACACCTGCAGACATAGCCAGGAGCCTTTTCTTGCAAGAAGCGAGGAGTCTGCCCAGCGTACAACGCGAAGCGCGCCGTGAAGTTTTGCGAGCATCTCTATTATGCAAGGCTAGAGAGAGTGCTGTACTGGCACTGTGGGTTTACGCTCCCGAAGCGACTGCGGATATACTTTCGGTACGACCGGAGCCTGCTTGATCTGCTCTTCAAGGCGGCGGCGAGCGCTGTGCGGGTAGTGCTTGGGTCAGATACGCACAGCCCCGGACTTGTCCTTACTGTGCAGACCGCCGGTGAGGCACTTAACTTTAACCCCCACCTGCACGGACTCCTCGCCGACGGCAGCTTCGATGAGTCAGGGCATTTCACTCAATTCCCCGCCATCGACACCAAGCGCCTAGCCGCGCACTTCTGTGATCGAGTCCTGGTTGAGCTCCTCTCCTGGGGGCTCATCACCGACGAAGTACCGGCCCAGATTCTCTCCCAAGAGCACTCAGGCCTCGGTGCCTGGGTCGGAGAGCCGTTCGAGGAGCCAGACCTAACCAGATTAGTCGCCCGCTACATCGAACGGGGACCGCTCGCGCTTGAGAAACTATCCATCACCGATGATATCGTCGCCTACACTACCAAAGATGAGCGCGCTCACGATTTCGATACACTCGAGTTCCTAGCGCTCATATCGTGCCACGTCCCGAAACCTTACCAGTCTATCACCCGCTACTACGGCTGGTATTCGTGCAGAGCACAGGGGGCCGGGCTAAGCGTATGCAGCCAGATACATCAAGCAATCTGCCAGTGATGAAGGCCACTCCCTCACCTACGTGAGCCGCGTGCATGAAGCGAGTCTTTGAAATTGACCCCCTCGAGTGCCCCCGCTGCAAGGGCACGATGCGCATCATCGCTTTCCTCACCAATGAACGGGAAATCATGCAGATCTCCGACGCTCTCGAGATACCTCGCGCACAAGCACCAACTAAAATACGGCGCACGCCGGAGCACTAGTTCTTCGATTCATTTCCTCTCAAGTAGATATCCGAAGATTGAAGGTTATATTAACCAGCTAATCCCTGCCATTTTCTATACAAGTCAGCAAGTTCTTCTCTTAAATGTTTCAGTCCAGAATCACCCCTCTGTTCTCGATCCCGAATCATAGATTCTACAGTTTCTATTCGGGCCATCAATTCGGACTCTGTGAGGATTTCCTTTTTGCTTTGACCTGATTCTTTTTGGTTATTAGTTCGAGGTGGCTTAGGTGTTGATCCATGTGTTCCAGAATCGGCAATAATTTCATAGTACCTAGCTAGGTCAGGTATTTCTTTTAAATGACCTTTGTCTATAAGGAAATATCTATTGGCAACATTATCGATGAACCTGCGATCATGGGATACCATTATAAACGTGGCTTCTGAATCATTAATCTCGGACTCTAGATGTTCAATACCCTGGACATCTATGTGGTTTGTTGGCTCATCGAGAAGTAGAACATTTGGGTTCTGTAATTTTAGCACAACGAATTGTAATCGAGCCTTTTCTCCTCCACTGAGCACACCAATCTTGTCATCGAGTCTTTTATATGGAAATCCAGCTGTTATTAGCTCTTTTTTTACTACATCAGTATTACAACGTGTTACCTTTTGAACGTGATCAAAAATAGAGGCATCTGGGTTAAGCTGACCTAGCTCCTGATCATAGTACCCTAACCTGACTTGGGGATTAAATTTTATTTTTGAACCATCCTGGTTGTTGAAAGAGTCAACGATCATTCTTAGAAAGGAGGTTTTTCCAGCGCCGTTGCGTCCAAGTATGGCAACGCGATCCCCGGGAGATATTACAACATTATCAACATCATAAAGATGCCTTGCATCAGGAGTATCTACGCTAATGGAGTCAGCTCTAATTGCTGCTTTAACTCGAAGTTCTGCGCCGCTAAAACTAAGGCGCTTTTTTTTCTCGCGAGAGACGAACGTGCGGTCATTTTCCATCGCCTCAACACGACGAATTAAATTTTGGTACCGTGTTGCTAGGTCGGAATTTGTCCTAACCCATCCTTTCATCCGCTCGGCACTTTCTCTTAACCGTTCAATCTCTTTTGCTTCGTAAGCAAATTGTTGTCTTCGAGCCTCGTCTTCTTGGACCAACGCAGCTTTGGCCTTGGTATATGGAAGTCCAAAGTAATATAAACGTTGGTCCCTAATAAAAATTGTGCTGTCAGTTATGGTGTCGAGTAAAGTTCGGTCGTGACTAACTAGGCAGAACGGAATTCGTAAGTCTTCCTTTAGCAGCTTTTCAAACTCTATTATTGCTTCGCTATCTAAATGGTTGGTTGGCTCATCCAGGAGTATAAAATTCGGTTCAACGATTAAAGCTCTGGCAAGAAGAGCACGGTTTGCCTCGCCACCACTTAACTCCCCCATTTTTCTATCTAGAGCTTCTGATAATCCAAAGCGGCTTAAAATGTCATAAGCCTTCCATTCCTCGATCGTAGGTCGAGTGTTTTCTATTTTTTGTGTTAGACATTCAATTAACGTGAGATTAGCTATATCTGCTGGTACAGATTGAGGGACATATTCAACCAACGCCCCTTTGCTATACGTTACTTTTCCTTTAGTTGGTTCTTTTAGTCCTGCTAAAACTTTGAGCAGCGTACTCTTGCCGGAACCATTACTGCCGACAAGCGCCACTCTTGAGCCATCTTGAAAAGAAAATGAAACGTCATTTAAGAGAACTTCAGCACCTAGGTCTACATCGAGTTGTTTGAGGTTAATTATTTCCACGGACTAAAACTTCCAGTCAATAAATTATACAAATCGGGGCTTCAGTTGTTATTACGTAAAGGGATCAAATCGTGCACGGAGCCATAGATCCTACACAATGCTTTATAACACACGGATACATTTCTAATCAAATTATTGGTTATATTATTGATTTTGCTGTTATGACAGGTTGATAGAAGACATTGTCTAACCTTTTAATTTCAGAAAAACCAGCCTTTTCTAGAAGGGTAATCATTGTTGACACCGTGACTGTATAGTACTTAGATTTGAAATATTTCAAAGAAGGAGGAGTTTTATCCTGGCCAAAAAAAACTAAATACCACGTCATGTTGTATGTAGGTCCTTCGTATTCCCAAATTTGGAAAAGAGCGAATTTATTTCCTTCGAATTCACGGATCCCGTATGGTTTCATTACACTACCGTGCCCAGGTTCCTTTTCGTAATCTCTTATACTTATTAGACAAGATCCACCAGATTTTAGACATTTTCTCATTTCAATTAATGCAGTTAATATTTCTTCATTTGACATCAGATGGGGCAAAGAGTTGTCAAATGAGATGACGACCTCGAACTTGCCATAAAGATTATTTGGTAAAAAACGAACATCAGCAGTGGTTAGTTCAATTGATAGGTTTTCAATTGCGGCATGCTCTTTGGCTTTTTGAACAGCGCGACTAGAAATATCGAGTCCAGTTACCTTATAATTAAGCTTAGCAAGGCCAAGGCTTTGAGTTCCTATCCCGCAAGTTACGTCTAATATGCTCGGAAAGGGTTCACGAAGTGCACTTTTTATCAAGGAATCAATAACATGGGCTTGGTATTCTCGTTCAGCCTGCCAATCCTCGAAAATGAGGTAATAATAATCTGAAAAGTCATCATAGAATTTTTCCACAGTGGTCATAGTTGCTGATTGTAGCGGCAATACAATCGACCCACAAGGTTATTAGGGAGATTATGGATTTTTGTCTAATTAACTGGAGGCTGATTCATAGCGCTTTAAACCAAGTCTTCAGGTTACCTTAATTACAAAAGGTAGAATAATTAAGAAAGTTATGAAAGGAATGATCAGTAACTTTGAATTTTGATTAATTAGGAAATGTACTGGCGCGCTTTCGATTAGAAGAATGGGAATTATAATAGTAAAAAACTTCTAAAATATGTTTGATAAAGAAACTCTGGCTATTTTAAAATGGTTTGAAGCTGCATCCGGACGAAGTTCAGAGAAGTTCCATCTATGACCCTGAACTTGGTGCAATTATCCCCGTAAACATCTTTATCAGGGTGATTTTTCCAGCACCATTTGGACCTAAAAGCCCAATCATTTCACCTCTTTCAACCGAGAATGAGAAATCTTGAACAGCGTTTACCAGATTAAGTTTAGGAAATATGAATGATTTAAAAGAGCACTCAAAGAAAGAGCCTGGTAATTTGCATATTGAGAAGTATTGGTAGAGAGGCTAACCGCCGTACCTAAATTCCCCATACTCATTGAGCAGCACAACAGAATTCTCGCCTGTGCTGGCCTCAACGTGCCCGATACTTTTAGCGGCAACAGAGAATCCCTCTGAAATTTTTATGATTTCTTCTGCGACTGAGGCTTCGCAGATAATCTCTACCCGGTGACCCATATTAAAAACAGAATACATCTCGGCCCAGGGGATGCCTCCCATCTGTTGGAGCAGCTTAAAAAATG
>CAZWGK010000112.1:0-7999 GCA_964633685.1 uncultured Bdellovibrionales bacterium
AGGGTCTCTTCGAGGGTCTTGTTGGAGTTATCGACCGTAACAGAATCAGCCGCAGGCTTTAGCGGTGCAACGGTTCGGCTTGAATCTCGAATATCGCGTTCCTTGATCTCAACTCGCATCTGGGCGCGAAGAGAAGCGATGCCCTCTTCAGTCATGGCAGACCCAGCTTTCTCAGCTTCAGATTTTAATTGGGCTATCCGCCGCTCGATACGGGCATCTTCGGACACGGTAAGGAATATTTTAAGATCAGCATCAGAGAACACCACTGTTCCCATATCACGCCCTTCTGCTACCAATCCCCGCCCTGCAAAAGCGTGGCGCTGCGCATCACGAAGAGCTGTACGAACCTCTGGAATCACCGCAATTTTTGAAGTCGCCTCTGAAACCTCTGGCGTGCGAATTTCTTCTCCGGCTACTCGCCCGTTAATTAGGACTTCACTCTGCTTCTGGGCATTCTCTCTTAACTCAAGTTTGGTTGACTGAGCCAAAGCAGTAATCGCTGAGTGATCATCAAGGCGAATTTTTTTCTGCAGAGCTTCATAAGCAATCGCTCTATAAAGGGCTCCGGAATTTAAATTTACCCAACCGAGTTTTTGCGCCAACATCGCAGAGAGTGTGCTTTTGCCTGAGCCAGCAGGTCCATCCATAGTTATTACTGGTCGATTACTCTTCATCACTTCCCTGCTCCTCTTCCTGAGAATCTTGATTGCTGCGGGCATATTTGTTTACTTTTTTATTCTCTTTTTTGGCAGCACCCTCAACCACCACCACTATCTCACCTTTTAGCTCACCCCGCTTTTGAGCCTCTTTGGCAATTTCTGCTGCGGCTCCGCGCAAAAATTCTTCATAAGTCTTGGTCATCTCGCGGCCGATAAAAACGAGTCTTTCAGGGGCCTTCTCGGCCATCTCAGTTAAAAGCTTCTCTATGCGGTGAGTGGATTCATAGATAACGGAGGTCATTGGCCGCTCAAGTATCTCATCAATCCGCTTACTTCGTTTAGCACCTTTTGGCGGAAGAAACCCTTCAAACACAAATCTATCAGTCGGCAACCCTGCCACAGAGAGAGCCGCCACCAAAGCAGATGGCCCGGGAATGGGTCTGACCGGAATATTATGCTCATGACAAATTTTTATGATTCGGTAACCAGGGTCAGAGATACACGGAGTGCCAGCATCGGTAATAACAGCGGCATTGATTCCATTTGAAAGTTCATTAATCACCTGCTCGGCGCGACCAGCTTCGTTGTGATCATGATAACTAAGGAGCCGTTTTTTTATTCCAAGAGAGCCCAGTAACATTCCAGCTCTACGGGTGTCCTCGGCTAAAACCAACTCAACCGAGCCCAAAATATCTTTTGCTCGCGGAGATAGATCCTCTATCTGTCCGATAGGAAGAGCAACTACATATAAAGTACCGGTGGTCATGGGAAGTTGTTATTTCTTAAATATTACGACCACGTGAGTATGTCACAACTAGAGCGGATGTGTCATGCCTGTATGGAAGTAAATATAACGCTTAAAAATATGAATCCCGGTGGGATTATCGGTGCGCTCTGAATTCATCCCCTATTTTTGCACCAAAAAAGATTGTCTCCTGTGATATTACGGTGCAGGATCTCGATATCGATTTATTAGTTTTTTAGCACTCATTTCCAAGGAACCACATATGCCAAGCATCATCATAATGAACAGCGAAGGATGGCCTGGGGCCCAGAAAGGCTCAGAGATGTTGCGTGCCAATAATGAGCCTCTGGATATTATTGAAGAGAGCATCAAGCTAACTGAACTTGAATCAAAGGTAAGAACAGTCGGTTTTGGTGGTGCTCCAAATGCCTTAGGCCAAGTGCAACTTGATGCTAGCATCATGGATGGAGATACCCTTGAAACAGGAGCTGTGGGAGCGATTGAGGATATCATGCACCCAATATCAGTCACGCGCGAATTAATTAAGCGATTGCCCCATGTGATGTTGGTCGGCGACGGAGCAAAAAGATTTGCTCAAGAATGCGGATTTAAGACAGCAGATATTTTGTCGCCTGAAGCTAAACTCGATTATCTGGCGTGGCGAGAAAAGAATTTCAGAGAGAATTTAATTGATATTTTTAAACCAACTGATGGCAAAGGGTGCCACGGAACCGTTATCTGCTTGGTCAGAAACAATGCTGGGCGAATTTGTGGCGGCGTCAGCACTTCGGGTTGGGATTATAAATATCCTGGTCGGCTGGGAGACTCCCCTATTATCGGAGCAGGCTTATATGTTGATTCCAGATACGGCGGCGCGGCGTGCACTCATACTGGAGAAAATGCAATTAGAACTAGCTTGGCGCGCAGCGTGGTGCTGTATCTCAAAAAAGGTGCAAGCGTGAAGGAGGCGGTTGCAGAAGGAATGGAGGATCTCAAGGCGCTCAAAGGCGGCTACCAGGGCCAGGTGGTAATTTATGCGATTGATAAAAATGGCGAACACTGCGTTGCCCGCCGACTAAAAGAGGGTCGTGGTCGAGAGTATATTATTTATACTGAGGCGATGAATTCATTTGAAAAGCGCGAGACGGAGTTTTTGGGGTAGATAAAATAGGAGGATCAACTACCCCGTCTAACTTTTATTAGTCCGATCTCATTTTAAAAATAAAAAGATTATCTCAAGTAGAGACTACTCAATAAATACTTGATTAATCCAAGCTTGGGCGCCACTCCCAGGCAAAATTATTGATTACAGGGTATTGCTCTATATTAATTGGGAACGGTTTACTTCCGTCAACAAGCAAGGACTTGTATCTGAAGGAAAGCCCCGTTGAAGTTGTTATCTTTAGCAAACGGGGTTGGCGAGTAACAAATCGATCGGGCTTTTTCGTTGTAAGCTCCAAATGCACTACACAGCTAGAGGTTACTCCGGAGGCATCAGTACAAGTGCCGTTTTCAAAAGTCACATCGAGTAGTTTGGTACCCCTTCTTTTTCTGGAATTATGGGTGTCCCGGGTAACGACCAGACCCTCGCTGTCTTTGCGATTAACGATTACTGAACCACGCGCCGTTTTAAGCCGGAGTAATTGTCGCTCTGTTGGCACATCTTTGAAATCTGGAAAGAAAGTGGAGTAATAGCCGTTGATATCACCAGCCCTGAGGGTCAGCAATTTTGAGCTAGTTGAATTTGAATAGCCCTTGGGTGAAAAATAAATCCCATACTCAATATAATCTTGAGGGGTAAAGGTGTAAGGCTCGGCAGAAACGGCACCCAAAGAAACAAGAGTGGTCATCACCGATAACATTAATTTTTGGGTGGTTCTCATTTTACTCCTCTTAAACCGGCATCTCTAGGAATCACACGACGTCTTACAATTCTAACTCATTTGACCAGGGGCACAACTAGAGCGAAGTTAAAAAGTCTAGCTTCAAAATATCTAGCGATATTAATAACATCGCGGTCTCTGAGACTTCAGACTTAGCGATTTGGTTTCTTTCTTGAGATTGGGAAGCAAGGCAGCGAACTTTAAACCTTCAAAAAACGGAGTTCTCGACGGATCGAGTTAACTACCATGCCCCCAAGCGTTTAACGAAACTCAACCAAAAAGAGCCTCCTCCGCACTGGCGTGAAGATCTTCTTGGTCGGCCGTTGGACTCACTTCCATCTGCACTGAGATTATCGCAAAGAGACGGCGATTGAGAAACTCTGTGAGAAGTTGGGCGAACTCATGGGGCGATTCCAGAGCTCTTCCGATACCGAGCTGGGAGGCTAACTCCTTGGCTCCGATGCGGAATTCTCTCAGAATCTCAGGCTCCGACAAATTCATCCATTTCTCTAGAGTATCTACATTAGGGTCAGTCACCTTGAGGCTCAGCAAGAAGGTCATCTTATGCCTTCCAACCAAGCATTCAAATGGTCGCTTGACCCATGGCTCAATCTTCATGACCATTATGTCTGAACAACCATCTAAAGCCCTCTTTTTGATCTGTTCAGTAGTTCTGACAACGATCAGTTGAGATCCCTTCCGCGCGAGTATAACCTCATTCGGATAGAGTATGAATCGATGCCAGTTAGGTGCAAAAAGGACTCTGGTCATGAAGATATACAGAAAATGCCAAGAAACTACCGTAACGATGCAGACTAGTAAGTACTCAGCAAAGTGCATACCTCCTTTCTGTTCTTTGTCTACCATCTGAAGACCGAAGAACAGGATGAGCCCAGAAGACACCAGACAAAAAAGCTGTCGCCAATCCGGAGCTCGACGCTCAAGGAGTTCGCCTGTGAGCGGCATGTAGAAATAAGAGGAGTTTTTCATTGCCACCTCGGGGGGAGTAATTTTTTGAAAAAGGACAGAAACCTTTTGTTCGCTGCCCTACGGAGGTTCCTCGAAGCTCGGCGTGACCTCTGTGGGGCAGGCAATATCTTCTTCCAATATGAGATTTTAAATGTCGTCGAGTTGTATAAATATCACTGTGACGATTTATCAGTTGCGGCGTGGTAAATTTTAAAAACTGTACGCCACACTAGTGCAGCCTATAGTAACCAGCGACCCCCTCGGCATATTGTCCCTCAAAAACCTAATATTCAAGTGTTGTTTTAGGTCTCCTCTGATACCCTTAAAAATGGTCCAACTAGGCCCAATCCCTCTAAACTTTAATTTCCCCTAACCCAAATATCCTTTCAGACCTCACTCTCTGCATAAAATAACTAATGATTTTAATAATATCGCGGTCTCTGAGACAATTATATATGAATAAAGATTGATATATTGATACAGATGGGCGATAATTAGGGCGTATGGGCATTACGGCAATATATAAAGCGATGGCGGATGAGACGAGGCTTCGGATACTCCATGCCCTCTCCCTATCAAGCCTCAATGTTCAAGAGCTACAAAAAATAGTGGGCGCGCCGCAATCAAATGTTTCCCACCACCTAAAAACTTTGGAGCGTGCCGGACTGGTGGATGCCAAGAGCCAAGGCACCTGGCGATTCTATTCCCTCTCCCGTGGCGACAATGTGCCAGCAAAGCTCGGAGCAAACTTTGTTGAGATAGCTCGGACAGATCTAAACGGACTTAAATCTACAATCGATCAAGACACTGCCATGGTCAATGAGCTTATCGAGCATCGCCAAGCCGAGAGCCGAGCCTACTTTGATAAGGTTGCGGGTGATTGGAGAAATATTCGGGAAACAATCGCCGACTCAAAAGAATATTTAGCAGAGATAAAAAAAGTGATCCCAGAAGATGCCTCCCTCCTGGAGCTTGGCTGCGGTTCCGGCATTATGATTGCTCAATTAATGCCCCGATCAGGAGCAACAATCGGCGTTGATTACTCCCCTGCCATGCTAGCCGAGGCCCGCGAGAATCTCAGTAAATATAAGGTCGATTTAAGATTAGGATACCTGGAGCACCTTCCCCTAGCCGATGGCTCAGTCGAGGTTGCCCTATCTCACATGGTGCTACATCACCTCCAGGACCCTACAAAAGCTCTCTCCGAAGCAGCTCGTGTGCTAAAAAAATCTGGGAAGATGATAATCATCGACCTAGTGCAACACTCTGATGAGAGACTCCGTGAAGTCTTTGCTCATCGATGGCTCGGCTTTGATACCAAAGAGTTGAGCCGAACTGCTAAGCAGGCTGGGTTTGCCGAGTGCAAAGCTACCCTTCTTGGGGAGAAGAAGAATATTTTTATGTTAATCGCAAACAAATAGGAGCGTATGAAAACTAACAACACTGATTTTAAAGTTAAGGATCTCTCCTTGGCTGATTGGGGTCGTAAAGAGATCCAGTTAGCGGAGAAAGAGATGCCAGGTCTAATGGCCATTCGTGAAGAATTCGGCCCAAAGAAGCCTCTAAAGGGTGCTCGCATCGCCGGCTGCCTTCACATGACTATTCAAACTGCTGTGTTAATTGAGACTCTAATCGAGTTAGGCGCAGAAGTTCGTTGGTCTAGCTGCAATATTTACTCAACCCAAGACCACGCTGCTGCTGCGATTGCTAAAGAAGGCATCCCAGTATTCGCCTGGAAGGGTGAGACTCTAGAAGAATATGACTGGTGTATTGAAGAGACACTAAAGTTCGGCGACAAGGGTCCAAACATGTTGCTTGATGATGGTGGTGACCTAACTCTTATGATTCACGAGAAGTTCCCTCACCTCTTGAAGGATATCCATGGCGTGTCTGAAGAGACCACCACTGGTGTTCACCGCTTGATGGTGATGATGCAAGAAGGCAAGCTTAAGATCCCTGCCTTCAACGTTAACGATTCAGTAACCAAGTCTAAGTTCGACAACCTATACGGTTGCCGTGAGTCCTTGGCTGACGGAATCAAGCGCGCTACAGACGTTATGATCGCCGGTAAAGTTGTTGTTGTTGCCGGATACGGTGACGTGGGTAAAGGTTGCGCTCGCTCAATGCGCGGCTTCGGTGCTCGTGTATTAGTAACTGAAATCGATCCAATCTGCGCTCTTCAAGCCGCTATGGAAGGATTTGAAGTTACAACACTCGAAGATGCAGTTGCTACAGCTGATATCTTCGTAACTGCCACAGGAAACTTGAACATCATCAATGAGAAGCACTTCACAAAGATGAAGGATCAAGCCATCCTCTGCAATATCGGACACTTTGATAATGAGATCGATATTAACTGGCTCGTAAACAACAAGCAGGTAAAAGAGATCAACATCAAACCTCAAGTTGATAAGTTCGTCATGCCAAATGGCAATGAGCTAATCGTTCTTGCTCGTGGTCGTTTAGTGAACTTGGGTTGTGCTAATGGTCACCCAAGCTTCGTTATGTCGAGCTCCTTCTCGAACCAAACTATTGCCCAGATTGAACTCTGGACAAAACGTGGCGAGTACAAGGTAGGCGTGCATATCCTTCCAAAATCTCTTGATGAGAAGGTTGCTCGTCTCCACCTTAAGAAACTTGGTGTGAAGTTAACTACTCTTTCAAAAGAGCAAGCTGACTACATCGGTGTTAAGGTTGAGGGTCCATACAAGCCAGAGCACTATCGTTACTAAATTCTAGTCTTAAAAACTGGAATTTATCTGGAAACTCTAAAGGGCGGCCGAAAGGCTGCCCTTTTTTGTATACGAAAAGCCGAGGCAGAGAATCAGCATGTAAACCACCGGCAAAAATGTCAGGAGAAAGAATCTAGGTAACATATGCACTGCTCCAACACAGAGTGCCATATGAATTAGGTGAATGCCGATTGCTAGAGTGCTGGTTAAAATTAAAGGATGTTTCAACTCAATTCCCTGCTTGCTTACTCGGACAATCAGCAAACTGAAAAGGATCAAAAATCCAACCTGATACTCAGGCGATAAAATATAAATTTGCGATATAAATTCTGAAAATATAAAATTCAGATACACTCGCCATCGCCCACGTAAAATATTATCTCTTAATTGGCTAGAAAAATCATCGGCTTGCTGTGGGGACCACCCGTTCTCCTTCACCAGTCCTAGAATCAGACCGTAATTGCTATTGTAAGCCTTTTCAACCCTACGCTCTAGTTGGCCCAAATCCTCGGGAGTTTTTTTGAGCTCGCTGAATGAGTGAACAAATTTAACTTCATCATCGCTCTGACAAATCTCACCACACGAAATATCAGAGTCGCTAAAAAGTCCAGCTTGAGCCAATTTAACGATACCGCTCCTGGGGCTAAGTGATAAAACACCGTGCTTAGAATAGTTATAAAAAGCCCAAGATAGTGGGAGGGCCGCCGAACATAATAAAATTATTACCGCTAATTTTAGCCGATTACGACCTAGACAAACCAAACCTATGACGGGAATGACCGAAAGTACAATCATCGGGGGTCGACACAAGATGGCAAAAGCAATTAGAAAAGTTATCACTCCAAAAATTCGCAAATTCGGCTTCCACAAAAATCTAACAGCTAATGAGAGGGTTGCAACGATTATAAAACCGACACTCCATTCAGTGAGCATCGCTAGAGAAAACGGAGCATTAAAAAGAGCATACCAACCGACAGCACCAAGGGTAATCCATACAGGGATCACACAACT
>CAZWGK010000113.1:0-7961 GCA_964633685.1 uncultured Bdellovibrionales bacterium
GGTATTAAGATCCTGGGGTTAATTTAGAGCTTAGACGGTAGCTTGTTAAATTGCTAAATGATAGGTAACTTCCTGGTTAGTCGAGATATTTTTAGGATTATTTATGAGAAATTTTGTATCAGTTCTAGCTCTAGCTGCAATTTTAATGGGATGTGCTCGTGGAGAGAGTAAGAGTATCGAGGAGTTAGTAGGCATAGCTGAGGAGCGAATGAATGAGGCGCTCGAGGAAGCTCAGGCAGCAGGACAAGATGCATTAGATGCGGAAGTTGTTAGAGTCAAAGATGAGCTAATGAAGCTCTTAGAGGCTGCAAATAATGGGCAGGCGGTAGCTGGCCAGGGTTTAGCTGATATGGGGCAAACTCTCTCTAATTTGACCCCAAAGGCCAGTGAGACTAGTCGGGCAGCTCTAACCGAGCTATCTAGACAGTTCTCAATTTTAGGTAAGGAATTGAATGTTAATTCCGATCAGGTCAAATTACTAGTTGCTCGTACCTTTCACTCTGTCTCTAGTGAAGTAGAGACTACTAAATTTAAGAAGTAGTTATTCTTCGTTGATTTTTCTGTTGACCCTGGCCACGTCGATGGCGTTGGCCAGCTCTGTCATCTTTTCATTTAGTTCACAGTTCACTGGCCCCATATTTAATAGGCCGCCTTTGCTTAGTGGGATTACTAGTGAGCAGTCGCCGCCTTTATGAAAATACAATTTTCCGTTTCCGAATATGCCAGAGACTTCTTGTGAGTTGTCTATTTTTAGTTTGGGAGGTTGTAACTCGGCAAAGTCGGCAAGAATTAAATAAGATTGAGAGATATACGCTTTAGGTTTAGGCAGAAGAACCATAAGAGGAACAGAGGCTCTCTTTTCAGCTCCCACAATATGGAATTCAGTTTCTCCAGTTATAAATTGCGCGCTATTTTTACCCTTTGCACCGGATCTCCTAAATCTAGTGGAAGAGTTCCCCAGCCATTCTATCAGTTTTTTGCCCCCATCTCTTCCTTTAGCAAAGAGAGAGAGATACTCACTTTCTATAATTCTTAAATCTTCAGGAGCTTTTTTTTTGCGATTCTTTTTAATTGCTGGCTCTGTGAAAGATTTGTATTGATCGCTTTCAAGAAAATCATCAATCGCAGTTTGAGCTATGATCGGAGTGGGGGATAACGCCCCATTAAGGATAGCTAATAATCCAACCATAGGTAGCAACAGAGTCCGCAGCTGTTTCATATTTATCTACGATTTGTTTTTAAGACGCTTGCGTAAACGGCCTAGCCGGCTCGAAGGTCCTTCTCCCCGTGCTAGGCAGAACTCTGAAATAGCATCGACCAAGTGATCATCAGAGCCTTTGCAGAACGTTCTTGCCAGTTCAGCAGATCTTCTAAATCTTCTCATGGCTCTAGGCAACTCTCTTTTTGCAGTTTCGAAATCTCTTGCTTGTCTCATTAGGGTAGTAACATGGTCGAGGGCAGACATCATTACTGCCACCAAAGCTTCGTTTCTATCTTTGGCATAAAGCACAACTTCTGCGATTGGCTCACCTTTGTTTGCCCACACCATGGATTCATCTACGCTAAAAGTGGTGAAAGGTTTAACAAGAAAACCTTTAGCGCCAAGTATTAATAAATTAAAGACATCATCCGCACGAGGGGAGTCAGACATAGGAATAGCAGTGGTGCTCTTATCTTGAGCCAAGACCTCGGCTAAAAAGTCATTTGGATTAACATTCGATTTCTTTGCATCGAATAACAGGAATGTATAACTTCTGTCCCGTATCTTATCCAGGGCATGCCCGTGAGATGGCGCATCTGAAATAGTTCCGTAGCCGAGATTTTTTACGGCTTGTCGCATATTGTTTCTTATTCCTCCGTTTGGCTCAACAATAAGCACGGAAGCTTGCTTTCGCTCGGCGGCTGACAAGAAAAATTCATCCTCTGGAGTGATAAGTCCAATATTTTGTGCAGCCGTTACTAGCATGGAGGAAACCCACCCATTTTTTACATCCGCCTCTAAGATCGGCTGTTTTAAACCAGAACTTTAAGGGCACTTTTAATGATTAAGGCTATTTATGGTAGCTTAATTGAGAAATACGAGCCTCCAGGGTCGGATAAAGGGCTAACCGGTTCAAGTTATCTGATTTCTCGCCGAATTTAGAGAGGATGGTAAGACCGCCCGAAATGTCTATTTTGGCCTCTTTAAGAAGCTTTAGGGCTAATTGGTCCGCCAAGATTTCTCTCTCAGTAAACTCACGTAATCCAGAGGGTTTATCCCCATGAGTATGACCTAGGAGTAGGTGGCTTACTTCATGGGCAATAACAAAGGCTAGTTCCTCTCGTTTATCTATTTTATACATCAGCCCTGACGATATCTTAATTATATTACTAGAATTGGTCGTGGCAGAGGGGGTAGTGTCACTTGTAAACTGGATAGCAGGAGTAAGTTTGAAATTTTCAGAATTATCTTTAAATATTTCGCTTAGCAGAGATTCACTCTGAAACTCCCATTGATTTAATTTCGCTAAGATATTTTTGTCGTGAACGCAGCTTTCTTGAGCTTGGACTATCGAAAGTCCCATGTATAAAAGACAACTAGGTAAAAACCACAACAACTTCATTTACCACCAAAAAAACCGGCCGTGTCTAATTATATAGTCGGCATGAAACCAGATAATATAAACAGTATACTAGGTCTCAGAAGCTAACCAAATTTAATTACTAGAATGAGCATTTTGGTTTGGATTTATTTAACATTTTTTACAGCACTTTTTTATTGAACACAGATTATAAATAGTTTCGGCAATTAAACCGAAGAAGGGTTGAATTTAAGCTAAATGATATTTCCGATTCGGACGCAATGTCCTACCATGCTTGGGAAAATTCCTAGCAAAACATGGGGTGAATTTTGGCGAGTAAAAAATCAGAGCTTAGGCATGAAATGAGGCGCATCTTGGCGGCTCTTGATGAGCGGTGGGTTGCTGCAGCGAGTAGAGAGCTCGGGTCGAATATATCTGCACTATTGGAATATCATTTAGATATTGAAATAAAAAATATATTAGCTTGGACTAGTTTTTTCCCTGGAGAGGCAGACCTTTCAAGTTTTATTTTGAGACATATTGAAAACGAAAACTTCTTCTTACCGAGAGCAGCTCCGGATCGGACTATGTCTTTTCTCCAGATAGATAAAGATTGGACCCTTGATGATTCTGCTGATGAATTAGGAATTCCGGCGCCTAAACATAATGTGGGAGAGTTTTTTAATCCCGAGCAGGGTGTCTATTCGTTAGTGTTGATTCCGGGATTAGCCTTCGATCGAAGTGGAAATAGGTTAGGAAGAGGAAAGGGGTATTACGACCGATTTTTAGCTCAGCCAGGAATGGAAAATGCTATTAAGGTCGGCATTTGCTGGGATCTCCAGGTTATTCAGGATGTGCCAGTTTCAGCTCATGATGTTACGATGGACTGGGTTGTCACCGAAGAGGGAATTTTCGAGATAAAAAATTTAAAGGTCGCGCCGACCGGGGGATGATAAATGATCAAATTTTTGTGTTTGGGTGATGTGGTCGGCAGACCTGGCAGAAGAGCTATACAAAAACACCTCAGCACGATCAAGGCTCGAGAAGGGGTCGATCTAGTAGTGGTAAATGGAGAGAACTCAGCAGGCGGGGCAGGTATAGATTTCAGTTGTGCCCGAGATATTAAAGACGCAGGCACTGATGTTATTACCCTCGGGGATCATACCTGGCAGCGAAGCGAAGCTGAGAGTTTGTTAGAGGAGCACTCTGATTGGTGTATCCGGCCAGCCAATTATCCAGAGAGAGCTAAGGGTAGAGGATGGGTAATAAAAGAAGTTAAAGGTTTTAAAATCGGGGTCATGAATTTGATGGGCCGGGTCTTCATCAATCAGGTTTTAGATTGTCCATTTAAAATTGCGCAGCAACTGTTAACCGGGCCGTTGCGTGACTGTGATGGAATAATCTGTGATATGCACGGTGAGGCTACATCTGAAAAGAAAGCTATAGCTTACGAGCTAGACGGAAGAGTTGCTCTTGTTTTTGGCACGCACACTCATATTCCAACCGCTGATGAACAGATATTACCCAAAGGCACAGCGTATATTACAGACCTTGGAATGTGCGGCCCGATGGAGAGTATTTTGGGAATGAAAACTCAGGTGTCTATTGACCGCTTTATTACCGGAATGAAGCTATCGTATGAAGTTGCCGACGGTGATGTAGAGCTGTGTGGAGTTGTAGTCGAGTACGATCCGAAGCAAAAAAAGAGTCTCGCAATAAAAAGAATAACAGAGAGAGTTCCTATTCTTCCTTAGCTGAAACTTCAGATATCAAATCAACGATTCTCTTTATATTGAATGGTTTTGAGAGGTAGTGGTCGGCTTTATGCTCGTATTCTTCCAAAAGGACATCTGATTCTTGGTTGGCTGACAGTAATATTACAGGGAGCTTCTCAGTTTTTTGGTCAGACTTTAATTTTTGAAGTACATCAATCCCATTCATATCGGGCATAACTAAGTCCAAGAGAAGAATGTCAGGAGCTGATTGGCCGTTGCTCATATCTTCTAAGGCTTGTCGACCTGAAGTGCGGATTTCCAGGGAGTGCCCATGGGCTGCTAGATAATCCCCTAAAATGGAACCGATAACAGGATCATCATCTACCAGAAGTATCTTCATAAACTGTCCCTAAAGGGTTATAGTTCTAGCCTAGTGGGCACTAAAGCCCTAGTTAGTTATCGGCCAGTTATGGAAAAAAATTTAATCACGAGAAGGCGTTTCCTGGTGGGCTGTGCCGGATTGTTGGTGGCTTCATGTAGGCCAGCCGCGAAGATAGATCCTAATAAATTCATTAAAATCAGTAATATAAAAGAGCTAACTGAGGGGTTTAATCATCTGCCGCTACACCTAGTAGGGATTTTTAAGGAAGGTGAGAAACTGAAGGCTTTAAGCCTAATATGTACTCATCAGCAGTGCCCAGTGGACCCCCAGCAAGATGAGTTTGTTTGTAAATGTCACGGTTCAAAGTTTGCGAAGGATGGCACTGTGCTTTCGGGCCCAGCTGAGAAAAGTTTACCTTGGTTACCCTTAGAAGTGGGAGCGAACGGAGATATTAGTGTACGGTTTGACCGAGGGCATTATTTATAGCTGATGTTAGATCCTCAAGGTCAAAAGGCTTGCTTACTACTGCTGCTGCCAACTCTGACCTCACATTTCCACCGTACCCGGTCATGATAAGAATCTTGGATTCTTGAGACATCCCTTTAATCTTTTCTAAAAGCTCATTACCACTCAGAGAGGGAAGCATATAGTCGACAAGAATTAGGTCAAATTTATTTTTTGCCATCAATTCAAGCGCCTTTTCTCCTGTTTCACAGTTTTGTATTTTGCAACCCAGAGTTGAGAGCATAAAAGATGTCATTTCACGAACAGTCGGCTCGTCTTCAACTACTAAAATTTGCTTACCTTTAAGAGTAATCAGGGGCGATTCAGGCCATTCCATACTCTTGCTCTCTTTATTCTCTCGATTATCCACTTCGTGCCAAGGAAAGTAGAGAGAAATTGTAGTGCTCTTGCCTACACCAGTTTTTGCTGTGACAAAACCATCTTGAGATTTTACGATGGCTGTAATGATTGATAACCCAAGAGATCCCTGAACAGATGACTGAGAAGCATCGAATAAGCTACTCAATAAATGTCGGCTCATCGGTTTGCCTTGATGCGTCATATCGATGCGACAATACGGTCCTGCACCGATACCTCCTGCTAATCGCGCAGCTTCATTTGATATAACTTCTCGAGATATATCCAATATAATATTTCCAGTAGCTCCACTATATGCATCACGAGCATATACAATTAAGTTTGTTAAAACTTGGTCGAGAAGGGATCTATTGCAGATTGTGCCCAGTGGGTCATTCGATTTAGAGAATATGATGTTATTTTTAGCACCGATTAATTTGGAAAATACGTTTAGACGTTCTTCGATAAAATAAGCGAGATTCGTTAGCCTTGATTGCTCAGATTGGTTGCCAATTAGCGATATTAGCCCGCGAAGCATCTCGCCTGCCTCAGAGGTGTACTCTTTAATCTGTTTTAGCTGTTCAGAGGCCGCAGAGGTTTGGTCGTGGGGCGCCACAGTAGCTTTTGCTGCCACTGCAGTAAGATAGTTACTAAATGTATGAGTGATACCTGAGACTAGAGATCCCAAAGTTTGAATTTTGTGAGAATTTAGCTTGGCGTCTTCAACTTCAAATCTCTCAGTTATATTTCTAATTGCAATCATGACGGAATCATTTTCACCAGCCTTGCCATCTTGTGTTGGACTGGCTGCTATTCGTCCTGATATCTCAAAATATTCGATTTCATCATTATTAGCGATTTTCAATTCCTGAGTTTGAGGCCCATTTTGAAAACTCTCTGCTACAACGTCTTTAATCACATTTTTCCAGATAGGTTCGGTATTTAGAGCGTCTATATCACGCCCTATAATTTCATTTAAAGGTAGAAGCAACAAATCGCCAAAGTTAGGCGTTGCAAAAATTATTTCACCTGTGGAGTTTATTGCACATACGGCTGGTTTATGAATAGAGGATTGAGTGTCTCTCGCTGGGGGGTGCGATGAGGGCGACTTGAATGGAGTATGCCAACTTTGGTCAATGCTATTCGCTGCTGAGCTTTGGGTTACTTTTCTCCAATAGCCTGCGTTCGATCCTGAGAATTTATTTTTTATCTCATTTGCTATCAGTGGATCCTCTGTAAAGTCCCAGAGATGATTTTTTAGATAAATAGTCCAGAGGTATCCGAATAGAGTCGCGCTTATTTGTAGTGCAGTTATAAACAGAACTAAGGAGAGTATAGGAGTGGGAGACCCCATACTGATACTGTACCCAATAAATGTTAACAGCGCAGAAAAGGAGAGTATTAATTGGGTGTTGAAGTAAAGCAGTGTTATGGCGATTGGCGTTTTTGCCAAGTAGCACCTGATCGATGGATTTAGAATCATTGATGCGGCTAAAGTTGCACTTAGTAAGTCGGACCAGAAAAGAGATTGGACTTCTCCTTTGGTGTTAAGTGTCTTTAAAAAATCCATATCTTCGTTAAATGCTAATCCTATCATCCAGCACAGTAGGACCACTGACGAGAGATTCAATTTTGAATTTTTTGATGCGAATACTCCAGTAGAAATCGCAATGACCCCAAACCTTAGAAACTCTAGTGGTTCGTTGTAGTATATAGAGAATGGAATTCCACCCGAAATTAGAGCTGCCACTGCTCCTAAGATTCCAAAAAAATATGCTGCCAAAAGAGTAAGCGCATTGCCCAAGTGCAGAGGTAAAGGCGAGCCGAGGACTGGAGTTAGGACTAGGTTTAAAACGAGTCCTCCTACGCCGAGAGCAGCGCCAATTTTTATTACTTTGATGTTTTCGATATGAGCCTTCACATCGGTATTAACGGCATCTGGTGCCAGATAGTTAAAGATAAATTGATAGGGTTGCTTGACGCTTAAGGGTTAGTTATCGCGTTTATATTTGACTTTGGGCTTAATTTTCCCAATTGCCGCATATTCGATTTCAGCTTACATTTTAAAGGCTTCCTGCCAGTAGTCAGTTGAAATAGTGGGAATAGCAGCAATTTAACCGTGAGAGATCGTTATGAAAAAAGAAATAGTTGGATGCCTCGCCCTTTCTCTTCTGGCGACTACAGTTATGGCACAAGAGGAGTTCCCACAGGATAATGCACTCGGAGCAACTTCTTATCACACTGCCCCGAGGTATAGGTCATCAGAGGAGCACCCTCTAAGAATATTAGGATATATCCTTAATCCAATCGGCTGGGTTGTGAGAGAGGGAGTTACAAGACCTCTAAGCTTTTTTGCTGGATCCACTGAGACTACAAGAAGCGTCATGGGCTACCGTGAGCCAATGGATTGGCGTCCGCCAGAATGCTTCTCGGGGGACGATA
>CAZWGK010000114.1:0-1101 GCA_964633685.1 uncultured Bdellovibrionales bacterium
AGGTGGCAGCTTTTTACCCCCTATGGTCCAACCGGTGGGGATTTTAGGTATGCCTGTCCAGTAGTCATCGACTCCGAGAATGCGGATACGAGCACCTTTATGCCAAACCTCAACAAATTCATTTATTAAAATTTTCGCACTGCGGTGATTAGCAAATATTCTTTTAAACTTAGGACCCACCTCCCAGTGATCGTGATTGCCTAGAACTCCAAACACTCCATTAGGCGCCTTGAGATCTTTCAGTATTAGAGCACTATCTTTTACAATTTTATCAACCAGCTCTTTATTGTGAAGCTCTGCATATTCTGATTTTTGAAATCTAATTAATGTTTTTGCCAGCTTAGATTTCTCTCTCCATATATAATCTCCGCCCATCAGAATAACATTAGGTTTGAGATTGTTCACGGTTTTGACCACACTCCTTAGGTAGTCAGAGGAGAGGTAGTGCCCTAGATGAGTGTCAGAAAAAAAGGCGATTTTATAACCAGATAACTCGCGGGGAAGGTTTTTTATTTCGACCGATACGTTCGTAATATCAGGTGTCTTGTCTCCTGATGATAAGCCCATGCCAGATGCAGAGGATGCCAGCACAGTGGTCGACGCGCCCAAAAGAAATTCTCGGCGAGAGATTAGTCGAGTTGGTTTTTGATTTTTATCGTTTTTGCTCATACGGTTATTTTGTCTACTGCCGCCAATTTTCTTGCTTTGTGATATTGTTTCGCTCTAAAGCTTCTAACAGCTTTGCTCCAGCCACCTTTTTTTATCCAAAGATCTAGCTTCTCTATATCTGGATGTCTTTTTTCTAGCTGACGAAACGCTGGGCCATGCCACATCCGTTTGGATCCAGCGCGCCCAACTTTATCACCTAAAACAGCATGACACATCTCGTGGTAAATTAAGGCCGGCAGATATGCTGCGCACTCTGGCAAAGACATCTCTTGGGCTACATTGATCTGGAGCTTTCTGATGTTGCATGAAGCTAGAGTTCTCTTCTGACGTCTGCGACTCCAGTCAATGCTATATAAAGAGAGGTCGTGCCGATCTGGAAAATACTCAGTGACTAAAGAGTTCCAAATATTTTTTCATCATTCATTGAATATG
>CAZWGK010000114.1:1111-2469 GCA_964633685.1 uncultured Bdellovibrionales bacterium
CGATCTCTTGGGTTGCTTCAAAGCAGGAGGGCAGTCTTTTGAGATGAGAGCCTTTGACTCTGCGTCGGAGGGGGCGACTCTTTTTTGCATCGAGGAGATTTAAATTTGAGCGAGTAAGGAATTTAAACGAGGCATCGGCTGCCTCCAGATCTAGCAAGGCTAACTGCTCTTTAAAAAACTTAGAAAAAGTTCGCCAAAAATTCATGTTAAAATCCAATAGTTACAGGGGGTGAACCCTTTACAAAACATCATACATCTTAATACAGGACACAACCCATCTTTGGTCAAGAAAGGTTAATTTATGTTGATAGAGACGAGAAAGGCGCTAGGTTCGATTGCTGAAGCCATAGAGATTTCTAAGATGCTAGAAGAGCTTATGGCCCCTGGCAGAGAGTCTCAACTTTTAAGTGTTTTGCCCGGACTTAGACTGACCCTAAAAGATACCCGTGAGAGGATGACGAAAGCCCACTCGGCTATTGCACTCGATGTGGTTAATACAGCTAAAGAGCGTATTGCAGAGATGAAGCAGAATAGGGTGAATTTGCAAGCTGCAAAGACAGCAGAGCCTGTATCTGCTCAAAGTATTTCTTCAACTCCTAACTCGGCGTTATTTGCCAAGTCATCTCAAATAGCAAGCACACCTTCGGAAAGCCTCTCCGGGCTATCCTCTAGGATTGAAACTTTAATCGAGCCTTAGTCTATTTCTTTGGTGAAAGAAGTCCCAAGAAGTTGGAGAGCCAATCTCCCTTAGCTTCGTCTTTTTCTGCCATTACCGATTGAATGATTTTCTCTAGTTCGCCTGCATCGAGCCAAATACCGCCGCTGGCTTTACATTGATCTATAACCACTCCACGGTAGGCAATAAATACCACTTGTTGTACTTTATGAAATTGTCTCTTCTTTTAATTTTTCCAGGGACTCTCTGTTCTGTTTCTCAAAGTACATATCCTCTTTCGCCTGGCGCATTTCGTCCCATGAATTGCTCATCTCTTGCTCCTTAAAAATCACCTTTCCCTTATATTTTACACCATACCTTAGGGCAACAGGGAAGCCATTTTAGGGCTTGTTGACAGATAGGGTAGAAATCAATAAACTCCACAGCTCCTAAGAAGTGGACCTTAAAAAAGTCACACTTTGTGTTGCGGGCGTAGCTCAGCTGGCTAGAGCGCTTCCTTGCCAAGGAAGAGGTCGAGAGTTCGAATCTCTTCGCCCGCTCCAATCTTTTAATCAAACCCTTGAATCTAACACCTTACTCACACCGACTGATTCTGCTCGGCAATTGGTTTATTGCAGCTTGAAGAGCACTCAAATAGTCATCCGTAGTAGGGCGGTTATCTGACGGGTCAGGCACATGAGTA
>CAZWGK010000114.1:2479-7939 GCA_964633685.1 uncultured Bdellovibrionales bacterium
AGACCCGGCAGTCAGCTTTGCTCGTTTAGCATTTCTGTAGATGTCATATGCCAAGCTATTGAGTGTGTCTTTGTCGGATTGCTTTTTGATTCTTGAGCACGTTCCTAACTCGCAGAGCAGCTCTACGTCGTTAAAAAATAGGTCCATAGCTCTGATAAACTCGTCCCGTTCCGTCGGAGCCCTATTTGCAATTCCACTTAAGGAGTTATTGCCGCAGGCCTTAGCTTTTGCGGCGAATATTCCAATTCGGTTAGAGAGCTTAGTGAGTCTCTTAGTGATTATATTTTTCTTGGCAACCATCTCGATGTTGTCGCAAGGGTGTGTGCTTGGCTCCCCAGTGTAGTCAGGTCCGAGGTCCTCCGGGTCGGTGAACTCCTCGAATGAATCATCAGCGCCATTCTCGTTATTGTCATCCCCAGATCCCTCAATGTCTCTATCTCCATCGCCATCGAGATCGTAGGCCTCTTCGCCGTCGTTTGCTGTATCGTTATCGCTGTCGGTGTCAAGATAGTCAGGTAATCCTCCCGAGTCAGTATCTGAAGTTGGATCATCTGTGCGATCTTCTAGGTTATCGTCAATTCCATCACCATCAGAGTCTTGTCCGCTTGGTGTAATTGGATCGGCGTCGGGATCTCGCTCGATTTGATCTAGGACGTCGTCGTTATCTGAATCCAAATCAGTTGAATTTGGAATGGTGTCGCCATCGTTGTCGTCACTACCTTCTTCTTGATCTAAGATTGTATCGTTGTCGCTATCTAGATCCTCATGGTCTGGCACTCCATCTTTATCAGTATCATCTGTGCCTTCATCTTGGTTTGTTATTCCATCACCATCATCGTCAGCGGAGGGAGTGGGCGTTGGAGCAGGCGGTAATTCCTGGTTACAGGTAGCCATAAGAATATGGAATGAGGGGAATGCCTCATTTTGAAGAGATTCATAGTAGAAGCTTAATCTGGAGAGTGGCTCTGTGGGTTGAAACCAAGCTGAGCCGGCCTCGGTATCTTCTAATCCACCCTCTACTTTTGTTTGTAGCGTTGAAAATGAGCTAGAAGAGCCAATAACAGCATTATTGTTGGCATCCCATTTTGGAAGATTTACTCCGTCTGCCACTGGGTCAGCATCGAACCTCTGAATAAACCAGTTCTTTAGCGTCGATTCTGGGATTTTTTGTCCGGTAGCATTCCTAGCAGTAATTCGCACTTGGTCGACATCTATATCTACTACTGAAAATCCCCAACCTGATGCAGGTGTAGGAGTATCAAAGTTCAGCACCACCACCGCACTATGGGCGATCTGTCTTCCCGGAGATCTATAGTTGCCCTCAATTCTTACTTTTAAATTAGTGGCAGAATCGGCCGGACCATAAATCTGGACCATTGAATTATCACCACCGAAAGGTTCGCCCGTCTCAACATCGACTTCGTTGGGCTCTCCCTGAATTTTCCAATCAAAGTCAGGGAACGATGTTGTATATCCTGATGGGGTTAAGACTGTTCCTCTACCTGAACGGAATGTGGTCTTAGTCCATGTTATATATTTACCCGTTTCTCCACTGGCACATGGAGTAGGATCTGCAACCACCGGTGCTGCAAGCCCAGCAATTAAAAGTGAATATAATGAGGTAGTTTTGATTACTTTCAGTGTGTTTTTCATGAGGGAAGGGTAGTTAAATGGGCTGGTCATGGCAAGATAAAAGTATAGCGATACAGGGGCACGAAAAAGGAACCGAAATGGCTATAATTTGGGGTGTAATTTAGCCAAGAGGGGATTGTTGCCCGTTAATATTGTTAAAAAGTACAAATCTTACTATCTGATTTTATAACCCGCTATGATCCTCTCGACCTCAGCTAGAATTTTAGACATGTTAGGTGTGGCATCAACGGTATGCCAGTATCGAGGGGTAATATTGTGATGAGTACGAGCCATAGATTCTACAACTTCAGCTCGAGCATCTGAAATTGAATTGGTTCTCGCTGTTACTCTGTCCAGTTGAGTTTGAGTATCTGTCTTTAGCCAGATTCCCTCCATCGGAATGCCAGTTTTAAGAGATACCTTCTCCATAATAATTCTCTGATAAGGCGCCATGAAGCTACCATCAAGCACCACAGGGATATTGGCTCTTAGTAAGATCTCAGCCCGCTCAGCCATGCCTAAAAAAGTCTCCTGGCTCTTTCGGGGGGTGTATATTTCAGCGGGTCCTTTGCAGTGAACATCTATTTTGTTGATATGTTTTCTAACAGCATCGGCTTGAATATGAATCATACCTAAAGAGTCTGCTATCTCGCGAGACAGAGTGCTTTTGCCACATCCAGAGTGTCCGCCCACCATGATGATTACCGGTTTGAGGAGGGTCTCTTTGCGAAGAGTCTCGGTAAGATTCGATAGACTCTGATATTCGTCTGTAAGTTCGAGAGCTTGATTGATCGATGCAAAAATAGGCAGCTTTATGTTCGGCGAATCTGTATGGAGCTGGTAGTCGGTGTTTGCCTGGGGCTCCGTTGGCCGATTCAATTCAGACTCATGTTTATTGGTTTCTTCGAACATCACATCTGTTATTATTAGTTAAATGTGAGGTGTTACTAAATAAATCACACCTCTAAGTATTGTAAGATTGACCGATAAAACGAGCATTTATGGCATTTAAAAATTCAGCAGCGCCTTGGGGCAAGTCACATTACTGGCAAGAAAGATTCAGTGTGGGAGATACGCCGTGGGAATTGGGAGCCCCGTCGGTGGTACTTTTTGAGGCTGTCAGTATACTGGCCCAGGAGGGATTTGATCTAAAAGGGAAGAGAGTTTTATCGCCGGGATGTGGGCGCGGCTCGGATGCTCTTGAATTAGCAAAAAGAGGAGCTAGGGTTACTGCGGTTGATTGGTCAATAAATGCGATAGAAGATTTAAAGGGCAAGGTGATACAGCACCAAAGTCAATTAGCAGGAGAGTTGCAAGCAGAGTGCGGTGATTTTTTTAATCTTCAGCTAGATAGGTTTGATTTGGTTTGCGAACATACATTTTTTTGTGCCATAGACCCTAGTATGCGGCCTAAGTATCTTGAACGAATCGCTCAACTGGTCAAAGTAGGTGGATATCTAATCGGAAACTTTTTTATTGTTTCGAAAGATGAAGGTAAAAAACTTGAGAATTTATCTCTTGCCAGAGAGGGGCAGGGCCCACCATTCGGAGCCACTCCAGAGGAGTTATTATCTTTGGTAGGACCATATTTTGATACTGAACTATTACGGCAGGCGAGTCATGGAGAGCCTGGGCGCCGACCAGGTTTGGAGTGGGTTGGTATTTTCAAGAGGCGCGACTAAGATCTGCGAAGAACTTTTTTAATTTCTCTCTCAGAAGAATCGAATGTGGGCTTCTAGAAAAGTAGTCAAACCCGTGGTTGGCCCAGGATAGCTCTAGAAATTCAGAATTTATATTAAGGGCTTTCATTTTAGCTATCATGGCTCTGGCATGGTGAATGCTTACCAGATCGTCTCTTTTGCTATGAATCAAGAGATGTGGTGGGGAGTTCTTTTCAACAGCAAAAGCTGGAGATGCCGCTTCATATACATTCCTAGTGTTAGGAGTTAGGCTTGTACCCAAATAGGTGCTGATTGATTCTTGACCACTTATTATGTGCCATGGCTTTGTGTTCTCATACGCCCAGATTAGATCTGTCGGGGCATATATTAAAGCAACGCCTATGATTGAGAGATCGTAGTTGTGAGAGACGATGGCAGCAATTGAGGCTATTTGTCCACCCGCAGATCTTCCCATTAAAAAAACTTTGTCAGTCGCGATGTTGAGCTCACTGGATTTAGTTAGAAGGTATTGAATGGCTGTAAGAGTGTCATCAACTCCACCAGGGAATTTAGTCTGGGGAGCATGGCGATATGTTATAGCCGCCACATTAAATCCAGCTTCAGCCAAAAAATAATTTATTTCGGGTAGATCTTTGCGAGATCCATTGGTCCAGCTCCCTCCGTATAAGACCACTATGAGGGGAGAAGGAGTGGTGCTTTTTGCCCTAAAATATGAGATCGGAAGCGATTCTCCCTTATTTGAAAAATTGAGCTCCTCTACTTTTATAGCTGGGTGGCCACTCGAAATGAAAAGCTCTCGCAATTTAGGTGAGTAACCAATTTCTTTGAATTTACTAACAACATTTAATAAAGGGAGTATTAAAACCACTGCAGAGAGGGTGATGCAAACAAAAAAGTAAGGATTAAATTTTACAAAGGTCAGATACGCGAGCAGTGGGAAGGCGCACAAAAAAATAAGATGAGCATGTTCAGTCACGATTACCTTCGCCATCCACCACCACGAAGTAAAGGCGGGTAGGATTACCAAAAATGCGGAGAGAGCAAGGATTACACAGAATAAGGTTTTAACCATGATGTATTAAACATCAACTGATCTAGTAGAGGAAGGGGGGCAGCTGGAGCCGCCCTTCCTTGAACCCTTTAAATTGCAGGCTACTTTACCACTAGTTGCAACTATCAGTAGTGCGAGCAGTTCCAATTGCTTGAAGGCTCTGGTTTAGCAAATTATTAGCTTTCTTTTTGTGCTTTTTTGCACGTTTTGTTTGATTTTTGACCAGTGCTAAACGGTTAGCCAATTGATCCGCAATGTTTTTCAGCGCAGTAACATCTTGAGCATACCGTGTCTGTATTTCAGTATTACTTACAGTCACGCACAGTTCTGTGTTAGTGCAGCTTTTAACTTCTACTGGCAGCCCAGTCCAAACAGTAACCCAGGCATCGTTATAGAGCTCTGTTGATTTCTCAAGAAGTCGTTTAACGAATTTTTTTGATTTTTTATCGACAGCTTTGAGATCGTGACCTATTAATTTATTGAGTGCGTGTTGATCGAATGCCTTTCCATCAATAAAGAGATTGGTGCTCGTAACGTTCTCTGTGGTGCAGCCTAAACAAGATGTTCCATCGCCAGCACACACATTACAACGATCTAAAACAGCTCCTCCGTTAGGCACCCCATTACAATCAAGACATGCATTTGTGCCGTTGCACACTCCACACTGGTCTAGTTGGGCTTGCCCATTCGGAACTCCTAAGCAGTCGAGTTGGCACGGGGCTATGTTAACCCTAGCCGAACAATTCGTTGATTCTACGCCATCAGATACTCTCAGGCGGGCTGTGCAAGAGGTTGCCTGACCTAGACCTGGTGCCGTTAGAGTCACCTCTGTTTGAAGCTGACTGATCAAGGTATTAGTCGCAGCTTGATCCTCACAAATTATAGTCCATTCAGCGCTGAGAGGGTCACCCTCTGGGTCGTTTGATAGGGTACCGTTTGCAATAAATTTTGTCGTGGTTCCGCCACACGATACGGCTGACGGTGTCAGAGACACGTCGCAGATAGGGGGTTGATTCACAGGAACCCTAACCTTCAGCGGACAAGTCGCAGCTAATTTAGCAGGGTCAGTAAATGTTACTTCCATGTTAAAAGCTT
>CAZWGK010000115.1:0-6331 GCA_964633685.1 uncultured Bdellovibrionales bacterium
TATTTGTTGCTTTATATAATTCACCCCAGAGCAGAACAAAGCCAGCCGTGCCGTTGCACCACGATGCAATGTCGCCCTCTTTTATAGGTCTATCAAATCGAAGCGGCCAGTGAATGCCAGCTGGTGAATTAGTCTTAAAAGCTACTAATTCTTCTAGGTAAGGGCTCAATTCAACCAATAGGTCTGGATTATAGTTTCTAGCCCAAGAGATTAAGGCATAGAATATACCAGCCCAGCCATGTGCAAATCCGGCGTATTGAATGGGGGATTCTTTTAGAGATTTAAATTTTTTTATTTCAATCACCATCGCATCTGATAGCTCATGGCCGACCCTAATTAGTTCTTCGTTGTTCGAAGTCAGATATGTAAGCTGCTCAATCGCATTTAATAACCCAGCTTTTCCGAAGCAGTATTCCAGTTGTGAATCAAGTTGATGTGTTCCTGATAAAAATTTTCCAATACTTTTTGAGAGCTTAAATGAGTCGCCCATAGAGTGGGCTATCAGTGCCTCAACCAGAGATATGCCCTCGCTGCGGTGTAGGACAGAATTCGGGCCGACTGCCTCGGCTGTTGTTTCTAAGATTTTGGAGAAAAAGCCCTCCTCTGGATCGGTCGCCCAGCTCTTTGCAAGAGTGCAGAAATAATCGGCCTCTCTAATGAGAGATGGGTCATTTAAGAACATGGATCCCCTTAAAAATGAATACCCAAGGCCACCTGCTCCCCACCAGAGCGAAGCGTTAGGTGCTGGTAGTCTGTTTTCTAAACTTTGCCCTACAAATGAGCGAAGAAATGGAATTGGATCTGATAATTTGTGATCTTTCCGGTTAGTTTCGTGCGGTGGGATTGGCATGTCAGCCAAGATCGAGAGGCACTCCTCGAGCGAAGATATCCTCTGTGTAGCATCTTTTTCTAGCATACGCTTTAGTAGAGACTCCATTTCGGGCCAAGATTCGAGCCCGCGCTCGGCAAAGCTGGCCATAGGTATTTCGCAGACCTGTTTTCTTTGCTCAACAAACTCGAGAGAGAAGTTTGCATATGGAGCACCTGCAATCATCATGTAAATTATCGCGCCTAACGAGTAAATCTCTGACTCAACAGAAGGTGGAGGTGGTGTGATGCTGGCTATTTCGGCTGCCGCTAGGTCAGGTGCTCGGAAATAGTTATTGTTTACCCTAGTCGGAGTACCATAGAGTTCATGAGCGGGGTAGAACCAAGATATTCCAAAGTCCAGAAGTTTTATATTTTGGGCATGATCTACAAATACATTTTTTGGATAAATATCACTGTGAAAAACCCCCTTGGTATGAAGAAGTTGATATCCTTTTAAAAGTTTTACTGTGAGTAATTTTAGGGAGTTGTACTTTTCGTCTCTAGGTAAAGAGCGGAACCTGGCAGCTAATTCATTGATAGAGTAACCATTTATCCATTCAATTAGAATAAAAGCACATCCCTCTTCGATGCCCGATTCTATGAGTTTAGGCGCGAGTTCTGCTCCTATTTCTTTCAAAATCATCGCCTCTCTAAGAAAAGCTTGATTCAGCTTTAGGGTTGGGATCTTCACTAGTTTCAGAGCTGCTATCTCCCCATTAGGTAGCTCCACTTTGTAGACATCGGTGTCATCTAGGTGCTGAATTAACTCTAGAATTTTGACGTCTCTAAAGGTATCACCAGCTTTTAAGGTGCTCTTAGATTTTGTTGAGGATTCCTCAGGTGCTTGCCCATCTTTGGGCACAAGGTATTCCCAGGTAATTAGATTCTGAATGAGAGGATAGGCTGACTTAGCCACCTCTTGAGCAGGTGTCTTTAAGGTGGCAGCGAGTGTTTTTATTTCCTGTGGTAATGTCTCTCCAATTAAGAAGAGATCTAAAAGCTGCTTTCCGTATGAGTCTAGAGTAATCGAACCGCCGCGTGAGCTAGGACGCGACAAAACAACCTCAGTCGCTTTGTCTGATAACGACTGCTTAATTCGGCTACTCATGGCCGCGAGTGGAATTATCTGAACATCTTTATTTACTATAAAAACTTTATCTATATTCATAATTAATGCCTCCAAAAATTTGAATTCGTTATCGCCCAGTCGTTGGGATTGATTCCGAGAAATTTCATGCTTAGAAGGGCCGCATCTGTTGATGTTATAACCTGCTCTCTGTTTCTTCGGTTTAGGTGCATTGCCATAGCAAGACGGCTTGCAATCCAAACCCGCCAGCTACCTGATAGTGCGGCATGGGTATCTGATTGATTTCGGGGGATATCAGCCCCAGAACTGATGAGTCCCAAGGAATCGTGTCTGAATGTAAATGGGACACCTTGCGCTTCAATCCCAGAGAGCTCTTTCTTTAAAGTGGCCACACTTTCTTTCAGAGATGATTGATCGGTAAAGTAAAGGCAGATTTTATCGGGACGAGATAAGCCTAAATGTCCTCGACCAATCTTCCAGGTGTGTATTGGAATCTGAGGTAGCACATCTCTCAGTATGCGTAGACACTCTTTGGTGGCCGCTACGGCAGGGCTTATATAGACTTTAAAATCCTGGTCAGATTTTGAGAAAGTTTTTGTTGCTTTGGTGCGATTAAAAAAATGCCATTCTGGATTCTCTTTGGGTGGCGGAGTTTCGATAAAACCATTAACGCCGGTTTTGACAAATTGCGATAAAGATTGAACCGCCTCGTTTAGGATATTACTGTTAAATATCCCAAAGTGGTTATAGAGGTAGAGCGCGCCCTGAATCTCTAAGGGGTCGTCTAGGTCTAATCTTTCTGCGTGGTTCAAGGCCCCGGCCGATAATGCATCTGTATTTATATTTTGAATATAAATTTGGTTTTCGGAGCTTATTGCTAGGGAAATAGCTGCTCCGTAAAGAGACTCGCCATCGATTTCTCCTTTTATAAAACCGGCGGAACAGAGCCGATTTAGATCTTCTCTTGAAAGGTCAGTGTCAAGATCTTGTGCTTTACACCCGCCGACTAACTTAACAAAAGCACTGTTAGTGCTTCCGAAGAGCGGCAGAGCTCCTGAATCTACATAAGATACTGGAAGGATAATTCCATCTAATTTAGGGAGCGGGTTTTTTGATTTGATTAATTTTTCTTTGATTGATGATGGAATCTCCTCGGCACTAAAATACTTATAATCTGGATTGAGCCCTAGGGTGAGAGGTGATTTTTTAGGGGCGAATAATTGGGTTTTCATTTTGCCTAGGCTTGAATGAAATATTTTAAATCTCTGATATTTTTTTAAGTGAGTCGGCAAAGAAGAGGAGGCATCTCTGCCGACTCACGCAAAAGCTGTATTTTACTCAGCTAGTGCCATTAAAAGCTCATCTTGAGATGGGGCCATTTCAGAGCGCCAGCCAGAGCCAGAACGTGTGGTGCACCCAGAACAGCTACCACAAGGGCTACTTCCCGTAGTGCAGGAGCTGCAGCTTATGGTGCAGCCATATACTTCCTCGGCGCCAAAGTTCTCGGTTTCTAGAAGGCCCAAGTCCATAGCGCGCATCATCTCGCCATTTCGCAGGGCTCCTGCTGTAGGGGTTTGATTGATTGCAGTAGTTGAAAGATCCACCTGTTCAGTTAATTCCATGTGTTTAAACATATCTCGGTCCATTTGTTTTTAAGGTTACCCCTGAAAATATTTCAGGGTGGCTTTCATCGAGATCCAAAATTATTTTGAGCCTCGACTCTCTGTGGTCATATTAAGAAAAGTGCTTCAATAAACAACGAAAGCGAGGCTTAGCGATTCAGAAGAGAGCTCAGATCAGAAATCAGATGGAGCGGTAATCTGAGATGAAAGGACCTAAATACTGGTATGTTTTTGGAGTTTCGAATGATTATTCCAGTCAATATTTAAGGTCATTTTAGAGGTTTCGGGCATCCAAAGGAGTAGGGGGATTTCTTACTGTTTGCCTCTTCAGTAAAACTGAGGAAATTCCGATATTACTGTTGGATAAGATGTTGAGATGGTTTTATGAGTACATCTTTGATTGACCTTCCTTTTATTGCCGTTGCCGGAGAGCTCGATGGGGCTGGTTTGTTCTGGCAACCAGTTATCGGCGATGAGGTTAGCTTTAGAGAAAATCCCGAACAAGTTTCGATTTTAGTTGATCCAGATGGGATGACTCCGCGAGAGTTACGCGAGACTTTTATTTGGTTACCCACTGTGGAGCAACTAGTAATTGCATTAGAAGCTCGTCAAGCTATCTTGTTTCATGCAGGTCTAGAAATGGAGCGAGGTATTTTAAGTTATAAAACTGTAATTCAGTCTAGATCTGGCCTAATTGAATCTCTGGGTGATTCTCTTCGACTTTCAGTAGGGGTTGGCCTCAGGGATCTACTCTATCTTCAGAATCGGAAGAATTTAAATTAGTAGATTCGCCAGTTTTCTTCATTCCGTTTTTCTCATTTTTAGATTTCTTGAAAAACAGGAGATAAACAACTACTGCTGCCGGAAACGCGAGCAGTATCGACCAAAGTTTAGCTTCGTCCATAAGCACCACTAGTTTGTCGTATTGCTCGGCAAATTTGTAGCCAATAAATACCATCAGTGGAACGCTAATAAGAGCAGCGCCGCAATCTGCCAAGATAAACCGACTCCAGCGCATTTTTACTGCGCCACATATCAGGAACGTGACAGTCCTTAGATAGAATAAGTGGCGCGCCATGAAGATCATCCATAGGCTTCGCTTTTCGAGTTTTAGTCTTAGCCGCTTCATTTTGTGGCCGGCGACTTTTTTCTTGAACCATTCCTTTTCGAATAGTGAAGGTCCAAGTTTGCGACCAACTCCAAAAATGATTAAATCTCCGAGCACCACTCCGGTGTAACAGACAATCATCGTCTGCCAGATATCTACTTTGCCTGAAGCTGCGTAGATACCACCGGCAAGAAGGGGGAGATCCTCTGGCATGGGGAACCCTATTGCACCTAGAAGCAGTAGTGCAAATAGTGCTCCATAAATTACTAGGGGATTTTGAATTCCGAACAGCCACTCAGTCATTTGCGTATTGTAGCCTATTCGATGTTTTCAGCAATGTTTGATTCTGTTTGAAATCAATCAATCGTTGTTAGAACATTCTGTTTCATTATTATCGACTGTTGAGGCGTTATATTCGTTCTAGCCCAGAATTCCCTGAAGCGTGACAGCCTCTGTTTTCTCAAAGAAAATGGGAACATTATATTTTCGGGAATTTCGTCACGGGCTTGGCAATTATCTAGATCGATGCACGATTCAGTATCAGTCAATGTATCAGAGTCAACAACGCGCTCACCGTTTAGATCCACCGTATTTTTTAATCCGAGTGCATGTCCTATCTCGTGAGCAATTACGGTAGCCATCTGTAACGTCTCGTCGTCGTAGATCTGCATTCCGCTAGAATCGTTACTGTAGTCGTCTCTTTTGTTTCGATCATCGAACATTCCATCAGAGCCAGCTAGCCTTCTCAGGCTAAGGGCGATAGCCGATCTGCCTGAGGGCACTGCTGGTAGAGGTGTAAATCCACCCTCGGCGAAGCGGTTATCTCTGAAGTTTAGCTCTTGCATGTCCACTGCGAAAAGAAGGTTTATTGTCGATGGATACTCGGCGCTTACTCCCTCAAAGAAGTTATTTGAAGACGGGTCATTTGGATTAGGCAAAATACTTGGTAAATCTTTTCGCTCGATTACTTTGAAGGCTAAATTAAAACCCCAATCTCTATAGAAGCCTTGAGCTTTGCCTAGTGCCACTCTGACTGATTCAGAATTTTTAACATCGCTGGCCACTGCCCCAGTTAGAATAGCGTTCACGAAAACTGTGGCGTTACGGGAGTAATCGATAGAGTCATTCTTAGTGGTCACGGCAAGTGTAAAGAGCACTCCTTTTTTGGAGTTCGTGGAGAGTTTTAATGTGTATGTGCCTGACGGGATTCTTTGTCTAATAGAGGGGTCATATGGGTGATTGACAGCCAGAGGCGGAACTACAGAGATGTCATTTCCAGTCTTTCTTGAGAGCGTAAATGTGTTTTCAAGGATTTTCCCATTAGGGTCACGAAGTTCTTGAAGTGTAAATTTATAATTAGTTGAACTTAAAATAGTGGCATTAAATGCGGAAGTGCCGGCTCCGATTTCAAAAGAGATTGAAGCCTCTCCCTGGGCGTTTGTGGTTCCAGAATAGACTTGTTGACTTTGAACTAGAGCGTCTTCGTTACGCTCTTCTAGTCGGGGATCTCCTCCGCCGCATCCTGTTAATAGAGTGAAGGCACAAATAGGGGCAAATAGACGGGAGAAAGTAAGTAAGCCTTGAAACTGCATAAGACTCCTCTAAACGAACGGCGCCTAGTTATTAAGCGCCGCGCATTTTAGG
>CAZWGK010000115.1:6378-7927 GCA_964633685.1 uncultured Bdellovibrionales bacterium
AATCCTTTTCGCATTGTATTTTCGGTGATAGTCCTAGGTTCCATAAACTGGATTAGGTAGTCTGGTCCGCCTGCCTTGGAGCCTACCCCTGACATCTTAAAGCCACCGAAGGGTTGTCTGTAAACCAGGGCGCCAGTCTGCTTCCGATTTATGTAAAGATTTCCGACTCGGAAATCTCTTCGTGCTTTCTCTAAGTTAACTGGGCTTCTAGAAAACACACCGCCTGTTAGGGCATACGGAGAGTTGTTAGCCATAGCTAACGCCTCATCGAAATTCTTTGCCTTAGTTACGGCCACAACTGGGCCAAAGAGCTCTTCGGACCAGATCCAGTGTGAAACTGGAACATCTCTAAAGATTGTTGGAGGCACAAAGTTGCCAACGGTTGGAACTTTTCCCTTGAATGCCAATTTAAGGTCTTTGCTGGCATCGTCTATCTGCTTTAGTAGCCGAGTTTGAGAGGCAATATCTATTACTGGCGGCAGGAATGTTGATGGCTCTTTTGCAGGTCCAACCAATAGATCTGACGCCGCATTGCAAAGTCTCTCAACGAAAGTCTCGTAAATATCACCAACCACGATAGCTCTTGAGCAGGCCGAACATTTCTGCCCAGCGTAGCCAAATGCACTGTGAAGCACTCCTTTTATGGCCTCATCCAGGTCCGCATCTTCGTCAATTATTGCCGCATTTTTGCCGCCCATTTCAGCGATAACTCGTTTAACGTTTCTTTGCCCAGGGTGCACTTCTGCTGCTGCTTTGATTATGTCCAGACCTACTTCTTGCGAGCCAGTGAAGCAAATAAAGTCTACACTTGGACTACGCACCATCTTTGCGCCAACCACAGATCCACGACCAGGTAAGTAAGCGATAGTCTCAGGAGGAAATCCTGCCTGCAAAAGTATCTCTACTAATTTATGTGCTATTAGTGCTGTTTGATCGGATGGTTTTATCGCTACAGTATTGCCTGTAACAAGCGCTGCCACGGTCATGCCGCAGGTGATGGCGAATGGGAAGTTCCACGGAGATATTACCACGCCAACGCCGCGTGGTTGATAAAAGTACTGATTATCTTCGCCTGGAATATTGCCCATGCGTTGCGGTGGGCCAAGGCGCATCATCTCGTCGGCATAGTATTCGCAAAAATCAATTCCTTCAGCAGTATCGCCATCGGCTTCAGCCCAAGGTTTGCCGGCCTCTCTTACCATTAAGGCACTAATTTCAAATTTCTGCTCGCGCATTATTTTAGCGGCTTTTCTCAGAATCTCAGCCCGTTTTTGATATGGGACATTCCGCCATTCAAGGGCCGCGGAGTTTAATACCTTCATGGCCTCTTCTGCTTGCTCAGCACCTGCATGCTCAACTGTGCCTACGATAATGCTGGGGTCAGATGGATCGGTAGACGTTATCTTAGCCGCGCATGATATGCCTTTGCCTGCGATGATTGGTTTGACGTGAATTCCATTTTTGATCTGGGTATCAAGAGAGTTAAGAGCATCTCTGAATTTTTGACGATTGCTCTCAATAGTAAAGTCAACGAGGGCTTCATTTTTGA
>CAZWGK010000116.1:0-2816 GCA_964633685.1 uncultured Bdellovibrionales bacterium
AACAAGAAGATGTTAACTGAGCCCTCTTTAAAAGCGGTTTCCACGGCTATTGCACAGTCTAGGTAATTTTCTTATCTCAAAGCCAAAAATGTGTTTTGTATTCTCCTATAAAGGTCAGGCCCGGTTCTGCCGACCCTCTCTCTGTTACGGACTTAAAAATCAGAGGGATGGGAGAGCCCATGAGCAACGAACAGATCTTCGACCATGAAGGGGCCCTTGAAAGAGTGTGCGGTGATATCGATCTACTTGATGAGCTTTTTGAAATGCTCCAAGATCAAGCCTGCACTATTCTTCCTGAAATCTACTCCTGTTTAGATAAATCAGATCTTCCAAATACTTCAAAAAAAGCTCACTGCATTAAGGGAGCTCTCGGCAATCTTGGAGCGAACACTGCAAAAGTTGTAGCTCAGGATTTAGAGATCGCTGCAAAAAATGGCGACTCGACCAAGGCAGAGACATTGATCAAAGTCCTTGAGGGCGAAATTGAAAGTTTCTACTCGGCATTTAAAAAATATCGGGCTGAAAAATATTAAGTTTACAAAGGGGGAATTATGCAAAAAATAATAATCGCTGAAGACGATCCGATTTCAAGAGTTATAATCTCTAAAGCAGTCGAATCGATGGGATATGTAGCTATTCAAACAGCTAACGGTGCACATGCACTTGAGCTAGTTGAATCTAATCCTGAAGTGTCATTAGTAATCACTGATATTTCCCTACCGGATCTTGATGGTAGAGATTTTGTTAAAACTCTTCGTGGCAAACCTGAGACCAGCACTCTTCCAGTGATGATTATTTCAGGCGTTGTATCTTATGCTCAAATTATCGAAGTTTTAGAGTTGGGGGCTTCTCGCTTCCTTCCAAAACCAATCGATATTAAAGAGGTAAAGAGATTGATACCAAAGCTAATCTCTGGCGATGAATTCGACAAAGGTAAGCGGGCCTAAGCGCTTAACTGCGATAGCCAATACCTAAAAGTGTCGGTCAGGGTCTCCCGCAGTGAAAATTGCGGGGACCAACCCAGTTCTGATTTAGCTTTAGAGATATCCGCATAAAGTGTTTGAACCTCAGCCGGCCTAACCCTAGCTGGATCTATTTCTATTTTGACCTTTGCCCCAGAAATATCAGTGAGTAATTCAAGTACTCGCCCTACTGAGTTTGGCACCCCACTACCAAGATTGTAGACTCCCCTGCCTTTGATAGCAGCAAGGCGATACGCCTTTACGATATCCCGAACATCGCTAAAATCGCGCTCTGGAGATAGATTTCCAACTCGCAGTATCGGTTGAGAAATTCCCAATTTTATTTCAGCTAGCTGTTTAGCAAAGCTGGAGCACACAAAACTATCATTTTGCCCAGGGCCAGTGTGATTAAACGGCCGCATAGTCACTATATTGACTTTACTTCCACTTTCATACCGGAGCGCAATCTGCTCACTCATCAATTTAGTCAAACTGTAACTATTTGCAGGCTTTGGAGCCAAGCTCTCTTTGACTGGTATATCTTGAGGCCTGACCTTGCCGTATACCTCTCCCGATGAAATAAGGATTACAGTGACCTCTCGATCCAGAAGATGAGCTGCCCGAACAACATTAAACGATCCACCAACATTAACAGTTAATGCCGATATAAAATCACTCTCCGCAGCAGGAGCGAATGCTATGCCAGCTAGGTGGTAAATAACATCCGGACAAACTGAGGAGACAACATCAGTCATTCGCCGATAATCGGTAACATTACCCTCAATCGATTCTATATCTTGTTTTGGTTTGGTATCAGGCGCAACTGCGGCAATCACCTGATCGCCATTAGAAATAAGGTGGTCAATCAAATGACCACCTACAAATCCCGAAGCACCCGTAACTAAGGCTCGCATCCGAACCTTACATCTTATTTAAGTTATGCTCTTTCTGAAGAAGCCTAATATCAGAGTCGACCATCATCTCGATCATCTGTTTAAAAGAAACGGTAGGCTCCCATCGCAACTCTGTTTTAGCTTTAGAGCAATCACCTAATAGTAGGTCCACCTCAGCAGGTCGCAAGAAAGCCTTGTCGATCTTCACATGCTTTTGCCAATCAAGACCTGCCCTACCAAATGCTACCTCTACTAACTCCTGCACGGTGTGCATTTCTCCTGTTGAAATTACGTAATCATCCGGCTTAGGTTGTTGCAACATGAGCCACATGGCCTTTACATAATCCCCTGCAAATCCCCAGTCACGCTTAGCATCTAGATTTCCTAAGCGAAGCTCCTTGTCTAATCCTAATTTAATTTTAGCAACACCGTGTGTTACTTTTCTGGTCACGAACTCCAAGCCGCGACGAGGAGACTCATGGTTAAAAAGAATTCCTGACACAGCGAACATATCGTAACTTTCACGATAATTTACTGTGATATAGTGCCCATACGCTTTAGCGACCCCGTATGGACTTCTTGGATAAAAAGGGGTCAGCTCATTTTGAGGAGTCTCTCTCACCCGGCCGTACATCTCAGAGCTAGAGGCTTGATAAAATCTAATGCTCTTATCTACTAAACGGATCGCCTCCAACATTTTTGTAACACCTACAGCGGTGAACTCAGCTGTCAAAACTGGCTGAGCCCAACTTGTTGGGACAAAGCTCTGCGCTGCGAGGTTATATACCTCTGTCGGTTTAATCTGCTCAATTAATGTAATAAGAGATAACTGATCGAGCAGATCGCCTTGAACTAATTCAATCTTACCGATCAAATGACTAATTCGCTCAAATTTTTCAGTCGACGAACGGCGCACCATTCCGTACACTTTATAACCTTGCTCAAGAAGATGCTCAGCTAA
>CAZWGK010000116.1:2826-7777 GCA_964633685.1 uncultured Bdellovibrionales bacterium
CCTGACCTGTGATACCTGTGATGAGAGCAACTTTTCGTGACATCTGAATTCCGTAAAAGTAAAAACAATTAAGTTAAGTTACTACGCCCTGTAGCAACAAGATGGTTAACTATCTCTTTGACATCCTGAACCCGATCTCTAGGGCAGACCAACAGGGCATCCTTACTGTCTATAACCACCAAATCCGAACAGCCTAATACAGCTATCAGACGGTCATTAGAATACACAACGGCATTTTTAGAATCCAGGGCTATCGCCTCACCATGAAGGAGATTTCCGTTCTTATCTGCTTTAAAATGCTCAGCCCAGGCATCCCACGACCCTACGTCGTTCCAACCTAGCCCTCCAGCCTCAACTACAACACAATTTTTGGCATGCTCCAGCAACCCAAAATCGATAGATATCCCCTCTAATTGGGAGAATACCTCAGCGATAACAGCTCCCTCGGTCTTAGTTCCAAGAGCCCCTTTGATCTTCTCAAGGCCAACCCATAGCTGCGGCATGTGGTCTTTGATTCCAGCCAGCACAACCTCTGGTCGCCATACAAATATTCCTCCATTCCAGTAGTAATCGCCCTGCTCTAGATACTGACGAGCTCTCTCAAGGTTTGGCTTTTCAAAAAACCTCGTTACCTTATAGGCCCCTTTTGAAAGCTGTGTGCCTCTTCGAATATATCCATACCCGGTGTTAGGAAAAGTCGGCGCAATACCGAGTGTGACCAATACATCAGAAGACATCGCTATTTCGGCTGCTTGTCTGATCTTATCTCTGAATAACTCATCATTCTCGATATGATGATCGGCCGGGAAAACAGCCATCACAGAACCAGGTCTATACTTTTCTAACCAGATTGCCCCGAGACCTATAGAAGCAGCTGTGTTCCGCGCTTGTGGCTCTGCAAGAATATTTACGCTCGGGACATGCTCCTCTACTAAAGCTTGCTGCTTATGATTAGAAATCACCAACATATCTTTACGAGATGCAAGCGGCTCTAATCTTTTTACAGTGGCTTGAATCAAACTGTCACCAGAACCAGTTATAGATAAAAACTGCTTAGGCTTACTACTTCTACTAACTGGCCAGAATCTAGTTCCCTGCCCGCCTGCTAGAACCACTGGACGTATCAACGGTAGATTCACTTTCAACCCCGCAAAAATTAACTAATTGAATATCCTAACTCTCGTAAGTGAGATTTAATTCCGTCCTTCCATGGCTGCGGCTCTCTTCCCAGAGTTTTTGCTATAAGAGTCGTATCGAGAACCGAATATCTTGGCCTCTTTGCTGGCCGTGCACACTCCTCAGTAGTTTGAGGAAGTATCTCTACATCGAACTCTTGTTCAAGATTTTCATTCACTGAATCGAGAATAAACTGGGCGACCTCCAACCATGAAGCGACCCCGCCTCCAACTGCGTGCATCACCCCGCCGCACTCCATTCTAACCAAGTCTAATATTGCCTCCGCCAACCATCCAGTCCATGTAGGCGATCCCCATTGGTCGTTCACAACTTTGATACTGGGCTGCTCTTTGAATAGCCTCAGCATGGTCTGGATAAAATTCTTTCCTCTACTACCATGCAACCAGGCAGTTCTGAGTATCAGTGCCCTATCACCGAGAATCTCTAGTGCTAAATTTTCGCCGGCAAGCTTTGACCGACCATACACATTTAGGGGGCTAGTCTGGTCTTTCTCTGTTAAGGGCCGACTAGATGTGCCATCAAAAACATAGTCGGTTGAGATATGGGCAAGCTTGGCTCCTACTTCTTTGGCAGCTTCACTGATAAGTCCTACCGCATCACGATTCACGGCAAAGCAAGCGTCCTTTTCTGTCTCTGCTAAATCCACATTAGTATACGCTGCGGCATTTACTATCACCGAGGGTTTAATTGTACGGACCAGATTAAAAACCTGATCTTTATTGGTGATATCAAGCTCATTTTGCACTGAAGCGAAAAAATCAAAATGAAGAGCCTCAGCTCTTATCCTAAGATCATGTCCTAATTGTCCACTACTGCCGAAAAGAAGGAGTTTCATGCGCCTAATCTAGCTCCGTAGTGAGCTTCATAGAAATTTTTATATTCACCTGATTTGACTTCTTGCCACCACTGCTTCTGAGACACATACCATTCTACTGTCCGAGCCAGACCATCAGCAAATGAAACCTGAGGCTTCCACCCAAGCTCTCGCTCAATTTTGGCTGTATCGACAGCGTATCTTCTGTCATGGGCTAATCTATCTTCGACCTTTTTAATTAGGGTCTCCGGTTTGCCTAGGTGCTTTAATATAGCCTTTGTAACGGCAATATTCGGCAATTCGCCATCAGGGCCACTACCGATATTATAGACCTCTCCTCTTTTCCCCTTTTCTGCGACAGCTAGGATTCCACGACTATGATCATCAACGTGGAGCCAGCTCCTTACATTCATACCATCTCCATATAGTGGCAGGGGCTTATTTTCTAATGCATTTGTAACAAACAACGGGATTAACTTTTCAGGAAACTGATAGGGCCCATAATTGTTAGTGCATCGAGTAACTACGAGATCCATTCCGTGTGTCTTAGCGGCCGCAAGTGCCATTAAATCACCGGCGGCTTTTGAGGCGGCGTAAGGACTAGTCGGGTCCAACGGCGTAGTCTCAGTAAAGGCTCCTGTTGGGCCTAAGGAACCGTAAACCTCATCTGTCGAGATCTGAATGAACCTTTTCACTTTATTGGCCCTAGCTGCATCTACAAGTGCTTGGGTGCCAAGCACATTAGTTCTTACAAAGGCCGCCGCACTATGAATCGAGCGATCCACATGGCTCTCAGCCGCAAAATTGAAAACTAGATCGAACTTTTCAGCCGCGAAGAGAGAATCAATCGCCGGCTGGTCGGCAATGTCTATTCTCTTAAATGTAACCTCACTGCGATCCACCAATCCGGAAATATTTTTCAAATTACCGGCATAGGTGAGCAGGTCGATAACCGTAATATTCCATGAGGCTCGCTCTCTTCTTAAATAGTGGACAAAGTTAGAGCCGATAAAGCCCGCACCGCCTGTAACTAAAACTTTCATGTTACCTCTGTTAATAAAAACTAAATTACATCTTATTTGCGCCAGATTGGGCGACTAAGTTGCTGGCTCTGTGCAGTGACTGGAAAGTTCCAGCATCAGTCCACCAGCCGTCTAACATGTCGTAAGAGAGCTGACCTAAAGCGATGTATTTGTTATTTACATCGGTTATCTCTAACTCACCTCTAGCTGAGGGCTCTAAACCCTCTATGAATTTAAAAACTTTAGAATCGTACATGTAGATTCCAGTTACAGCCATGTTGCTAACAGGATTTTTTGGTTTCTCTACAATATTAACTACTTGGTTATTTTTAACTTCTGCCACTCCGAATCGGTGCGGATCTTCTACCTCTTTAAGGAGAATCATCGCGCCCTTTTCTCCATTAGCTTTGAATTTATCAACCGCTCGTTTGATATTCCCTTCAATAATATTGTCGCCAAGAACAACACACACTGAATCATCTTTAGCAAAGTACTCGCAAAGTGAGAGAGCATCTGCAATTCCACCCTCTCCCTCTTGATACGTGTAATTTATATGCTTTAGGCCAAACTCTTTGCCGTTGCCTAAGAGTTTTAAGAAATCCCCAGCGAACTGACCACCAGTCACTATCATTATGTCATCGATACCAGCATTCAAAAGAGTCTGTATCGGATAATAAATCATCGGCTTATCAAAAACGGGCAGAAGGTGCTTATTGGTTACATTTGTACAAGGTCTTAACCGAGATCCCAAACCACCAGCTAAAATAATTCCCTTCATAACAACTCCAATTACAATACTAACTAATCACCGATATCACCAAGACCTCTGAGAGTGAGAAGTAAGGTATAAGATTGATTATCTGGATTGATTTGGTCTCGATACCCTATATCTAACTTCCAGCAGTCACATGAGCTAATAATTCTTAGAGCGGCCCGACTCTCCATCCAGTCACCTTGAAGGTCGTCGTATCTTCCGTAGAATCCTAGCTTCAGCCGCTCTGTGAGAGCAATCTCTAAGTTACCATCAAGCTGACTTACCACGTTATCAACGTAAGAAAGTCTTGTTCTTAAATGGTCACCGCGATCGTCTTCTAATTTGAATGCCAAGCCGTAAGAAGAAGGAGTTCCGTCACTATGATCTAAATTTGAATTAAACCCAAATCCGAAATAATCACTCGGATAAAAGGCGAGGTCAGCAGCAACATCAGAGAACTCATCAAGGCCAGTCTCTTCTTTATCTACTTCACTATCATAACTCTGCCTAATCGAGAGTAGAGATAGCTCTTTCTTTTGGCCTCGAATTCGCTTGATCGATTGAGATGGGTTGAAAAAATTCTCTTCAAATACGCGCGAAGGGTCAGACTGAATTACACCAAATCCAAATGGATTTGCATCCGGGGCTAACTCTTCAATCATACCCCGTGCCTGAGCAGAGTCAGAAAATCTTCCAATTAACCTTGAATTGATGCCGTAGTAGAACTGGCTGCGCGTGCGGATTCTATCCTGCTGAGTAAACAGCGGCAGATTGCTCTGATCTTCATTTGGCACATATCCATACTTAATAAATGGCTCAATCGTGTGCTTAACTCTCTGAAGGTTGTTAGGTTTACCCAATCTATTCTTAGTGCTGGAGATACGACCGAGCATAGTGTCAGGTCCTGACTCGTAGACTCTCTCAAGCACCGTATCCAGGGAGAATCCAATGTTATAAAGTGAGCGATCTGAAGAATCCTCAAGATCTAACTCACCCTTCGGATCGAAAGTATTATTCAAATCATAGTATGTCTGACTGGCCCCCAACTGCATCGAGCCATTAACATAGCTCTTATAATAAAAGGGAATCTTAAACTTGGGGTTAATTTCCATCCGATCGCCCTCGTATCCAGTTTTGCGATCATATGATACCGCCGAAATATCA
>CAZWGK010000117.1:0-7767 GCA_964633685.1 uncultured Bdellovibrionales bacterium
TAAAATTCAAGCAGAGATTGCACACGCCTATAGGCTGTATATGCATGATCATATCGGCGCGGTTGAGTATTTCCCGCCGAATATAATTGGAGCCTCATCTGAAGGTGGCGCTGAATTTTTTAACGTAGATTATTTCGGATACACCGCAACTCTTGCTCGAAGTTCCCAGCTATATAAACAAATTATGGTAGGAGCTAATGAGCGAGTATTTGCACTAGCTCCATTTTTTCGGGCTGAAAATTCAAACACCATCCGTCATCTAACTGAAGGCAAACAACTTGAGTTCGAGATGGGATTCTTTAAAACATGGCATGAAGTGATGGACGTTGAGGAAGGCGCAATTAAATTTATCATGAAACATCTTCATGAAACCTGCGCTCCAGAAATTGCCTTATTTAAGGGCGATGTCATCAAAGCCCCCGAAAACGTGAAGTTTCCTCGAGTTACATTTGCCGAAGCCCAGGAAATTTACTTCAAGCGCACCGGTATTGATGAAAGAAACGAGCCAGATCTAAGCCCAGCATCTGAAAAGGAGCTTTGTCGTTACGCCTCTGAGGAGTTTGGAACTGACCTGATATTCGTAACTGATTGGAAAACTAGTAAGCGCCCTTTTTATTCTTATCCCAACGAAACCAATCCTGAACTCACAAATACATTTGACCTTCTTTGTGGCGGTACCGAGATTACATCAGGCGGTCAGCGACGCCATACCTACGACTCGATGGTCGAGGGTATTAAGATGAAGGGAATGAATCCTGACAATTTCGGCGACTATCTGAGCATATTCAAACACGGAATGCCTCCTCATGGCGGCTTCGGTCTTGGACTCGAAAGATTGACCATGACTATCCTGAAACTTAAAAATATCCGTGAAGCATCGCTATTCCCGAGCGATCCAAAACGAATCGCTGGCAATAGATTAAAAGCGAATATATTTTTCGGCGAAGAAAACGTTCGCAACGAGATATTACGCCAACTCAATCATCGCGGATTTGAGTATCAACATTTAAAGCATGAGCCAACCCCAACCTCTGAAGATTCGGCCAAGGTTCGCCTCACCAAACTAGAAGAAGGAGTAAAGGCGCTAATCTTGAAGGGCAAAACGTCCAAGAAGAACATTCAAGTTAATATTCCAGCCAACATGAAACTTGACATGAAGGCAGTTGCTGATGCCGCTGGCGAAAAATTTGAATTCGAATCACCTGATGTAATCAAAGAGCGATACGGAATCGGCGTGGGCGGAGTACCACCTTTTGGGAATCTATTTGGGTTAGAGGTTTATTTTGATGAGAGAATCACCAAAGAGTCCAAAGCAGCATTCAATTGCGGCCTGCAAACTGAATCAATTGTGATGACAGCTAAAGATCTCACTACCCTGGTGGAACCTAAGGTCGGCAGCTTTGCTAAAGCCTAGCCCCTATCATTAGGTAGCCCGGACTAAGCACTCTGGCTTTATTACTGCTGCGATTTTACAAACCGATCAGACCTACTGTTTGCGTAGATAATTTATTAAGGTTCTCACCCCGAAACCTACCCCACCTGACTTTAGGTAGTCGGAATCACTCTCCCTGAAAGCAGGCCCTGCGATATCTAACTGCTGCAGAAATAGGGCTGCAGTAATCGCACCACCACCACTTCGTGAGCCTATATTTTTTAGATCAGCCACTGGACTCTTCAACTGAGAGACATACTCCTGAGCTAAAGGCATTGGCCAATATCGCTCGCCCGCCAACTCACCAGCACTGATTATTTCTTCACTCAAAGACTTATCGTTTGAGAAGATTCCAGCATAATCGTTTCCTAACGCCACAACACAAGCACCCGTTAGAGTCGCCAGATCTATGATCACATCAACACCATCTCGAACGGCCATGGTAATAGCATCAGCTAATATAAGTCGCCCCTCGGCATCAGTATTAAGAACCTCCACAGTCTTGCCGTTCATATGACGAATCACATCACCTGGTCGAAGCGCATTCGCAGAGATCATATTCTCACATGTCGGTACGTACGCTGTTACTTGCGCTTTTGGTGCAAATTCCCTTATGACCGACATTGCTCCCAACACTGCAGCGGCACCTGACATATCACACTTCATCGTCTCCATGCCCTGGCCCGTTTTAATTGATAGACCACCACTATCAAAAGTGATGCCTTTCCCAACAAGCGCTATCCTTAAACGCCTCTTTCCTTGACCCGGATACTTTAACTTAATCAGAAACGGCTCATTAGCACTCGCCATGGAGACTCCCAAAATGCCACCAGCTCCTAATTTTTTTAACGCCGTGCGGTTAAAAATATTAATTCCTAGCTTTTGTTCTCGGGCAATCTTTTTAGCTACTTTTACCAGTTCGGCAGGCGGACAATCTATTGGCGGCGTATTTACTAAGTCTCTCGCCAAAGCAGTTGCAGCACACATTTTCTCTGATTGGGTTTTGTTTGCTGCTTTTTTTGATACAACAATAATTGATTCTAATCCGGTCTTAACTTTCGCATCGCCCTTCTTAGTATTTTTTGATTTATATTTATTGAATGAATAAGCAGAGAGGAGAGCTCCTTCCAAGATGGCTGATTGGGCATCAGTATCATCAAAGTCTATCTCCTCTGAGTATAGACTTATCTCCTTCATTCCCCTCTTTTCGGCGAGAACCCTAAGAGAAGCGCCCAATTTACGATACTGATTGTACTTATCAAAATTACTATTTACGTTTGGATTCCAACCACAGAATATAACTGTTCGGCCAAGCTTACCCGACTCGACTAAATCCAAGACGGCCACTTGCCCTGCTTTCCCTTCAAAGGATTGGGGCAGTAAATTTTTTAGAGAAACAACACCTAATTTTTTTGCAATCGAATTGTTTTGATTTCCGGATTTTGAAGTTAAAAACTTCATCTCTCTAGGTGTCAAAATTAAAACTAATCCACCTACTATCTCACTTATATCTATTTTATTTTTTGCTAGTATCTTCATATTTCCAACGGTAATAAAAAAGGGCCCTGCTACTTCTAGCAGGGCCCCTCATACTAACGTCACTAAAAGCTTAGCGACAGAGTCAGTCTAGCGAGAGCTCTTACCGCGTAAATCGGCAGATCCACGAAGATTTAACTGACGATTAGTTCCAAATGTCTTTTTAGAACCAACTTCAGAAGCACTCTCTGCATCTAAACTAGCATCAGTGGCAGCCTGAGAAAGGCGTCCCTTCATTTCTTCTTGATTTCCAGACTGGGTTGTAGCTGTATTCTCAATCTCTTGAGTGGTGGTATCAGCTTTAGCATTTGCCTGCTCAGCAACCTGGTTTTTCATTTGTGAGGCAGATTGCAAATTAGTCGCTGGTTTATTTATTACATTTGATGTCTCGCCAATAGCAGAAGAGGTAAATGTAATATTTGCTAGTATTAACCCCAATAAAACATTTATACGCATATAATCTCTCCAGACAGTTAAGTTTATAGAATTATATAGATAAATTGTTGCTACTCAAGTCACAGAAAATGCATCCCATTTAGGTTCTTGTTAAAGCTATCAACCTGAGTGATTCTAAGAAGTTAAGGAACAGAACGCTCGTTTATTATAAGGAACATATGACAAACAAAAACACATTATGGAAATTGGTGCTTTCTCTAATACTCATTTCTTCCACAAGCAACGTACGCGCCGAGGACAAAGAGAACTTTCTAAAAGCCCTTTCCGAGAACGTTACTCTTTCAGGCCTTGTCGAAGTAGAAGCCTTCAATGCATCTGATTTTGAAGATAAAGATTCCTCAGATATTACCCTAGCGACCATGCAATTAGGATTAGACGTTCAGGCTAACGATTGGATTAGTGGACACATACTATTCTTGTATGAAGAGGATCTAACTGAGCCAATGGACGTGGATGAGGCCTCTATTACATTAGGCGGGACTGATGAAACCCCTGCCTTCCTCTCAGTCGGAAAGATGTACCTTCCCTTCGGCGTGTTCGATTCTAATATGATCTCAGACCCTCTGACTCTTGAAATTGCAGAGACTAATCAAAGTGCCCTTCAAGTTGGTTACAAGAAAGACTCCCTATATGGCTCTGTATATGCATTTAATTGCGATACACAAGAAGAAGGTGACGATCAAATCGAGTGTTTCGGTGCAAATATCGGAACTAACCACGAGTCAGACAGTATGACATTGGCTCTTGAAGCAGGGTACATTAGCAATCTTGCCGACTCTGATGCTCTCGATTCAGATACGGGAGTTGTTGATTATTCAGGAGGCTACGTGCTTTCCGCAAATGTGGGTCTAGGTGACTTCAATATCATCGGTGAATATGTATCCGCCCTGGATGATATCGAATACATCGGCGGTTCAGCATTCGAGCCAAGTGCTTACACAGTTGAAGCTGCCTACAATTTTAAGATTAAAGACATGGATTCTGTTTTCGCAATCAGCTATCAGTCTACAGACGAAATGGTTGGAGTATTGCCAGAGACAAGAATGCTTGGAACTATCGGCACCAATTTCACCGAGAATCTGTCAGCTGGGCTAGAAATAGCTTTTGACGAAGACTACGGAATCGAAGATGGTGGCTCCGATAAGGATGCTCAGACAATCACAGCTCAGGTAGCTCTGTCTTTCTAAACAATAGACAGCATCTGCACAAAAAAAGGGGGCCTTTGGGCCCCTTTTTTATTGCTTGATGATACTTACACTAGCACCGAGCTTCTCTAGATTCGCCTTGGCTAATGGCGAGATATCCCCCAGTAGTAAAACTTCGCCAGATTTAAGCGGCACATCGTGTATCACTCTCTGCTTGAAATTAGTAAAAACCCCTGCCACTTCTGGAGTCCATTGCAAACGATCCACCGCAACAGGAACTACCAAATGCCCCTCCGCAGTTACGCCTGCAGGAATCATCATTGCTCCTGCAAATCGAACTATTTTTGATTTGTTTGAGTGATACTGATTCAACATTCGAGAGGCATTAAGCAAATACATTCCACCGGCTGGAGACTTAATTTCTTCTGCTACTTTCAAAAAATTATCAGCCCCAGAAGCCCCAGCCACACCTGATAGATTAATGAGTATCTCTGCCTTCCAAGAACCACGGAGGTGTGAATTGGCAAGAAACCTCTTACCAACTCTCTCGGTAACATTCATAACTTTTAATCTCTCCTCATTTTTACTGAGAAGAATCGAAGGGGGCTCATAAGCACCCAACTTCTCTGCGCGGTCATACCAAGATGAGGCTTGCCCGACTACTCCGAGATTAACCCCGGGAACAAACATAAATCCGACACCGACTGCCGACTCTACACCAGCTACCCAATTCACTTTATCTCGTAGGGCCTGATTATCGGTGTAAGGGTCGACGTCTAGTCGCTTATACCACTCACCGGCTTTATCATTAAAATCTACCTGATCGAGTCCTAATTTAATTGCTTCATCAGTCGCCTTATCACTCAGACTGTTTTCATCTTCAGTAGCTCCCACCTTGGAGTTATCGGCATCATCAGATGAGCTTATAGCCTCGCTGGCTTTATCAACACCCGCACCAATCTGTTTAGATGCCCAGGAGAATAGATGTGATACCCCATCAGGAATTGCCGCTACAGTGTCACCTACTTTGCTCGGATTCTGAACTAAATCGCCTAACTTTTGGACAACCTTAACTGGTTGAAGCAAAGCCTCCTTTCCGTTCTTGGTCACTGAATCAATAAAAACAGTTGAAGTTGAATATTGTTCTAACTCAGCCAGCGCCCGAAGCTCAGACAGACGCACCTGAAGCATACTGCGTCCCCAAGCTTGGGAGTCACCAAATTTAGATTTAATATAATAATGATTCAGGTATCCGTTGTTCTCTGTCATCGGTGCGACCAGATGGTGATCACTTTTTATCATCTCGGCAGATAAAAATTCTTGTACTCTGTAAGAGCTGACACCTTCATAGGGCTGCGCACTGACGACACCTAAGATACAAATATAAAATACCGCTAAAGCTAATATATGATTCATAGTAAGACCCGCTGATGCTTTATATATTCTTGACGAGATTCAGAACCTCAAACTAAGCTATTTAAAGTGGAAAATAAACTGGTTGAATCAAATCAGCAGTATGATTCATCTATAACAATCAAGAGATTCTTTTGTATTAAAAGCGTCACATAGAGGAAGTCATGAAAATAAAAACCATCGCAATAATTTTATTAACAGCCGCAATAGCCACCGTGCCTTTTATTCAACCTGAGGCCGCCACTAATACTTTCCGCATCACTGTTAAAAAAGGCACAAGTGGAATAACCGATGTCGACCTTATAGATAAAACTGGAAAACTATATCCAGGCACAAATACCGTCTCTGGCGTCAAATTTGTATTACCAAAAACTAAACTAAGCGGTGCCTCTCTAATTGCCTATAAAGATGGTCAACTAGTTGGCCCAGTAGGAAAGAAAGTTAATAGCAAATTACAATTCCGGTTTAAGGCAAAACCAACATCTACAGCCAATAAAGATATTTCCAGCGTAACGCTAAATCTCGCAGCCCGAGGTGATACAGATGCTTATGCTCCAGCGACCGTAACTGCAAAGGTATTTGCTCCAGCATCTGCTGTTGCTCTTTCAAGCATAACTCCACTAGGAATCAACATAGCTGTGGCTGGTGTTATAGGTGCAACAGTTCCAAACAAATTAGCAGCTGTCTCGGGTGCAGCTATTGACTCTGATGGCGACGCGCTTCTTGACCTATTCGATGCAGATGACGACGGCGATGGTATTATTGATATCGCAGATTCCAGCGTAGATACCAGTTCAATTCAAGAAGTCGATACTGGAGTAGAAACCCCATTCACCACTCTTTATCTATCCATGGGGCAAACAATAAATTGGCATTTAAACGGGGGACTCGATCCGAATGACATAGAGGCAATAATCGGTGGCGAGAATAAATTTGCTATCGCTTACTTTTTTGGATTCGCCCCTAATGACACAGCAGGAGCCTCCGTCGCATCTGGTGAAGTTATATGTCCTGATGCTTTAGAATACTGCAGGCCAGCTTCCGCTGGTGCCAGCACTGCTGTTTACTCAGGATTTAGCGAAGGCGACCCCTCACTTTTTGGGCAGCTCTGGTCCGCGCTCAACTTTGGATTGGAGGAGCTTCCTATATTTGGAGGTGGCGGTTCGACTTGGGGTGCTGCGATTCAACCAAGAGTAGGCACAGATAAATTCCGTCCCGGCGACACATACAGAGCTGATTTTAAAAATGCAGCGGGAACAGTTGTTGTAAGAAAAGCCCTAACATTACCGCCTTACTTTGTAACAGTGCCAGCACTACGGGCATACAATACTACAAGCAATGATGCTGGATCTGATGTCCTAGTGGACTATACCAATCCAAGCGGGGTTGGATTTAATCCAGGCAATCCTATCATCGTCCCGAACGGTGGTGCTTTTCAAGGAAAGCTGAGACTAAATTTTTGGAGGCTACAACGCGCCGCGGTCCCTGGATTAGAATCAGGAGACTATATGGACTTCGGTCATCTAAATTATGGAGTTATTATTAATAACAACTCAGGAGAGTTTACCTGTGGAGAGCTATACTCTGGACTCTCTTCAACTCTAACAGAGCTACCCTCTCAAGGTCAGGGCGGCAGCTACAGTTCAAGTACAGGAGCTCTTTTGTGGCCATTAGTTGACTCAGCCTCAGACTATACGCCATCTGCAGCCACAGATTCAACTACAGTGGGAAACAATACCATCTCATTCACTGTTAACCTCGAAGCCTGCATTGCCCGTAACAGCT
>CAZWGK010000118.1:0-7761 GCA_964633685.1 uncultured Bdellovibrionales bacterium
TAAGGCGCTTGCCAAACTAGTCAAAAATTCTCACCGGCTTCGAATACAAACACTCGATGCTCTCTGCATTCAGATTGCTAGGTCTTTCTGTTTTGAAATCGGTCTTGACCCTTCATGGAAGATAGCGGACGCACGCTCCATAAATAGAATGAATAGAGAGGCGGTGCAGCAAATTAGTCTCTCTCTCGGGGCTGAGGAGTTAGCCAAGAAGGTCAACTTAATCTCAAGAGGAGATGCTGGCCGAGAAATTCATGAGACTATGTATGAGCAGCTGCCACTATTAAGACCGTTCGTTCTTAATATAAGCCCGGATGTCTGGCTCTGGCTTGAAAATGAAACAGAACCAAAAGAGAGTAGCGAGGAGATAGCAGCACTCTGTAAAGGTTTAGAACCTGCACTTAATACTGATGGCAAGAAGCCAAATGCTAATTGGGTTAAGGCGATTGAAAAGATAAACAATGAGGCCCAGAAAGGAAACTGGGCTGAGTTGTTAGAGCTCACAATTTTTGAAAAATTCATCAACAATGAAGAGTTTAATAGACGACCCTTTGATACTACGCATCAGAGAATTTTAGGGAGAGTTCTAAAGTTTATCCAGGCGTTAGAGCGAGTAAAGGCGCGCAATAAACTCAGAGCAGCTCATGAGCTGGCCACACGCTTTAATGGTGTGGCCTCTGCAATGGAGAGAGCTCAAAGCTTGCTGGATTTTCAGGGGGTAAAGAATGTCTTAGCCGACAGAGTTATCCTGGGCGATCTGGCTGAAATGTACTTCCGACTTGACTCCACTATTGGGCATATCCTTTTAGATGAATTTCAAGACACCTCAATATCAGAGTGGAATGTAATTGAGCCAATTATTGATGAAATATTATCAAAGGCTGATACTGAGCACTCACTTTTATGCGTGGGAGATAGCAAACAGGCCATTTACGGTTGGCGTGGAGGTGTCTCTGCTATTTTTGACTCAATTACCGCACGGTTCTCGGGCATCCACGAGGATATCTTAACCACCAGCCGACGCAGCACCAAAGAGGTGCTTGATTGTGTAAATAAAGTTTTCTTAGCATTAAGTTCAGGGGCTGTTTTAAGCGATTACCCTCAGGTCATAAGTAATTGGAAAGATCGATTTGAAGAGCACTCTCCAGCTGACACAGGTAAAGGGAGTGGTCACGTTACAGCGACGGCACTACTGGCCGAGGACGAAATAAAAGATATTGAGATTCTTTCTCGTATTAAAAATCTTCTTGATAAAAAAACAACAGACGATATAGCAATTCTTGTGCGCAGTAATCGCCAGGTCGCTCGGTATGTAGAGTTACTAAAAAAGAGCGGCATTGCTGTACAAGAAGAGGGAGGCCAGCTTATCCTAAGCTCTCCGGCAGTATCACTTGTTATGGCTGTGCTGCAGTTACTAGATCATCCAGGAGATTCCGCCTCTGAGTTTCTTATAAAAAACTCTCCGCTGGGTCCCGATTTTATAAAGACCAGTGCGCTTACTCTGCTCCGAAGAAAATTCGCAGAGGACGGTTTTGGAAAAACGCTAAATAATCTCATCTCTAAGATAATACCAATGTATCCTCCCCGAGAGAGTGAATTTTTAAAAGTTCTAGCCGCAGAGGGGTATCGAGTCGAGGGCGAGATAGGTTCTCGATTAACTGCATTTAAAGAGTTCTTAATTGATACCCGAGTGAATCTTGGAACAATGGCTGAAGTGAAAGTTATGACGCTACATCAATCTAAGGGATTAGGTTTTGATGTAGTAATATTACCAGAACTTGATGATCGGATTATAAATTCCAACCGTCTGCCTTGGGTGATTCCAGATAGGGAGTCTGCCCTTGAAGCTCCTACCCGAATTGTTCCAACGCTGAATAAAAAAATTCGAGCGGCCTTGCCCGATTTTCAATCAGCTTATGAAAAATATGAATCTGCTATAGTAGAGGAATCGCTATGTCTTCTGTATGTCGGAATGACTCGCGCAAAGCGGGGACTACATTTAATATTCACACCAACCAAACCAGATAGTGCCCCGTCCTATGCCCAGCTGTTATCTCTGATATTTAATGCCTCGGTTTTATCGATAGATGATCGCACTCCAAAAATAGTTTACGAGTCAGGCCAAGAGTTGACGCCTATCAAGCAGAGTGCTCCATCAGAGAAGAGTATGGTCGAGATTCCGGATAAAGTTTTATTTTCAAAAAAGTCTAAACGCAGGCAGCCTACTTTTGTGTCTCCATCCGAATCCGATTCCAAGAAAGAAGTTACAATAGAAAAGTTATTTGCGAAGCACGATGAGTCTGCTCGAAAAGAAGGATCAGAGGTGCATGCTCTCTTGGAGCAAATTGATTGGATTGATTCTAAAGAAGCGGCTCTAGTCGTGGATCAAAATTTAAAGATAAAAGAAGCAGCTAAAAACCCACATTTCATTAAGGCGCTCTCGAAAGAGAGCTACCCACCTGAAGTGAAGCTCCAAGTTGAGACAGAGCTACGAATATTAGCAAAAGATGGTACAGATATTATTTATGGTGCTTGCGATAGAGTCGTAAAGATTTTCAAAGATTCTGATCTTATAGGGCTAGATATAATTGACTATAAAGTTACCAACGCAAATGCTGCTGCTCTCCAAGAGAGGTATGCTGGGCAGATGAAAATATATAGAAAAGCCTTGGCTGAATCGTATAAACTTGCACCTCAGAAGATAACCACAAAGATATTAACCATTCCAAATGGAGAAGTGATAGAGGTGTTGCCATGCCTATAATTATTCCGCATGAGGAGTTGTCCGATAAGGCTCTTTTAGGAATTATAAAATCGTTTATTTTAGAGGAAGGCACTGATTACGGGCAGGAGTTTTCTCTTGAAGAGAAGATATTTCAGGTTACCAAGCAGTTACATGCTGGAGAAATTTTTGTTGCATTTGATGAACGGACGAACTCCGCCACTTTGATAACAAAAACCAAGGCACGCGAATTGGTTAGTTAAATTAAGGACAATATATGAATAATCAATCTTACCCGCAAAATTCAATCGGCAGTCTGATGGATAACGTTGTAGCGATTTTCGCTCCAGGAACTACTGTTAAGGAGACAACTGATCAACTTCGAGAGATGATCAAGGGTAATTTCATTACCTATTGTTTCGTTGTTGATAAGGAGAAGAGGTTGACTGGAGTAGTCGCCATGCGGGAGCTACTCTTTGCAGAGAGTAATACCACTCTTGAATCTATAATGATTAAAAATCCATTCTATCTGAATCCTGAGACCCAAGTTTTGGATGCGATGAAAGATGTCGTAAATAAACATTTTCCGGAGTATCCAGTATGCGACAAGGCTGGACATCTGATTGGAACCGTCAGAGGGTACAAGATTTTTGAGAATCAAGCAGTCGAGATCAGCGCCCAAGCAGGAGCCATGGTCGGTGTGGAAAAAGAAGAGCGTGTTACAACGCATTGGTTTCGAGCTTTTAAGTATCGCCACCCTTGGTTACAGCTCAATTTATTAACCGCATTCGTGGCGGGAGCCGTGGTCAATTTCTTTCAAGGCACGATCGATCAACTTGTAATCCTAGCCGCATTTTTGCCGGTATTAGCTGGGCAATCAGGAAACACAGGCTGCCAGGCTTTGGCTGTTACTCTTAGGGGAATGACTTTGGGAGACATTAAAACAGGGCAGGGCTCCACTCTTGTGATGAAAGAAGCATTACTTGGTCTTATGAATGGACTCATGGTTGGATTATCAGCAGGCGCTGGAATGTATATATTGGCAACCTCTCAAAATAATCCTGATGCTTTGACCCTATCTGCAATCGTTGTTACTGCGATGACTTTTAGCTGCATAGTCAGCGGAGTATCAGGGGCTACTATCCCGCAACTTCTAAAAAGAATTGGTGCGGACCCGGCCACCGCATCTAGCATATTTTTGACAACTGCAACTGATGTAGCCAGCATGGGGCTTCTCTTAGGATTAGCTACTTGGATTCTTCTCTAGGATAGGGATCTAGGATAATTGGGAAGGTATTTGGAGTAGAGAGATAAATTAACGCTTTCAAATAAACCTCAGAAGGGAGCACCGGGGCGAAGCTTTGGAGGTTATGCACCTTCAACAAAGCCTCGCCCCGATACTATTCAGCCGACGTGAGCTTCGTAGTGGCATTTCTCTTCAGCGAAGAGATCGTCCACCGTGAAAGGAACATTCGTGCCGTACTGACGAGGACGAGCCAACGCCAGCATCTCATTGATCTTCGCCACAAGTTCAGGATGCACAGTGAAGATGATTCCACCGCTTACAACCTTAAACTTGTCACGATTCTTGAGCACGATGCCATCACGAACGATCGGAACGCCAGTCTTCAGCAAGTAGGTCGAAGCAATTTCAAAAGAGGGCCAGAGGCGCTCAGCATTGATATCGCAACGAACATTAGCCGTGAAAATGACGTGAACCAAGCGACGAATCATCCGATCCAACGAAGCACACGAATGATACTTACTCATTCTTCTCCCCCAAAAAAACCGCATCGGAAAGTCCGACAGTGGAAAGTCCGATACAGATCTCGCTAGGCAGTAACCTAGTGAAATCTGCATCAGACGTGTAAAACCTTAGCTCTCTCTACCCCAATATAATGCTTTTAATAGCCATTTTATTGGTGCTCAATTAGCTTAAAAATAACTTTTATCGATTATTAAAGAGCGGTCTGCAGTAATACCTAATATCTGCGGAGCTCACGAACATACCAATAAATTACAAATCATGCCACCTCCAGAGTGCCGATTTAAATCCTCGTAAAAACAAATAGTTATCGATAATAACCACTCTGGCTAAATTCACCCTTGGCTTATAATTGCCATGAGGGTACTCTGCGGATCCGGCATGGGTCTTCCCAGTCGCAGCTGTTAGCTCTTTGAATTTTAAATAACATTAAAATTTGGTTTCTCAACCGAAGCTCTGCTGACTAGGATTTTTGTCCTTTAAAATCAGCCAGCAGAGTAGAGAGTTAGAGGTTTTATTGAAGTTCGAAGCGTTGTGAATCTCTAGGTTCAGAATGCTTCGGACTTTCCGAGGCCGCGTCCATCTGTAGAGTGTGTGAGGGGTCACATGCAGCACCGTCTCTATCAAGTTTCGAGTCTCCGGCTTGCACAGCGGACACTCTTCATCCTCATGTCGAGCGAACTCAGCGTGAATCACAATCAGGAGCGCCTCTGGCCCTCCCCGACTGTGACGATTGCATACTTCGCTCGATACGGCATCAAGGTCAATCCGGCAGAGCTTGTCTGGGACGTCAACCGCCCCATCAAGCGTCAAGTGGATTCAATGCTGAGCAACGCCATTCCTCGCCGGTATGGTCGCTCTCCATGGACCCTGGATGCTCTCATTCAGCAGGAGCTCGCTCCTCTGGATGTCGGAGTGTGAAAACTGGGGCGAGATCAAGAAGATCAAAAGTCTTTAAGATCTCGCCCCCGTCTGTTTCTAAGATGCTAAGTTTTTTAATAATGGTTATTACTCTCTACTCTAATCCTGTTCATCTTCAGTTCACGAATGAATTCTAGAGTAGCTCGTTGGCTAAATTTGCGAGTTCGCTTCTTTCACCTTTCTCTAATGTGATGTGAGCAAAGAGCTTATTGTTTTTTAATCGATCGATTAGATAAGACAATCCATTACTCTCAGCATCAAGATAGGGCGTGTCTATTTGATGAATATCTCCAGTGAAAACAATCTTAGTGCCTTCTCCAGCACGAGTTATGATTGTTTTGACTTCATGAGGAGTTAAATTTTGAGCCTCATCTACGATAAAGAATACATGAGATAAGCTTCGACCTCTGATGTAAGTCAACGGGGCAATCTCTATTTTTTCTGTCTCAAGCATCTCTGCTATTCTTTTGTGCTCTTTATCCGACTCTTTAAATTGGCTCTTAATGTATTTAAGGTTGTCCCAGAGCGGCTCAAGATAAGGATTCATCTTATCTTTGATATCTCCAGGTAGGTATCCGATGTCTTTGTTGCTGAGAGGAACGACTGGTCGCGATATGTATATCTGGCGATACTGTGCTCGTTGCTCAAGTGCACTTGCTAACGCTAGTAATGTTTTGCCTGTGCCTGCGACACCTTGGATAGTAACAAGTGGTATATTGGGGTTCATTAATGCGTGGATTGCAAAAACCTGCTCTGCGTTTCTGGGCGTAACGCCATACACAGTATATTTTTCTACTCTAGTAACATTTGCAGCCGCAGCATCGTAGAATGCGAGTGCCGATTTTTTTCCATTCTTTAGAACGAAATATTGGTTTTGGATCCATTCAGACATCGGAATGTTTTCAATTGGAGCTTCGCCTTTCTCGTATAGCTCGTCTATGAGAGAGGAGGGGAGATTTTCGATATAGGCCTTGCCTGAATAAAGGCGGTCTAAATCTCTAATCTTACCTGTTTCGTAATCCTCTGCGTGCAGATTTAGTGATTTCGCTTTTAGTCTCAAGGCGATGTCTTTGGTCACCAAGATGACTTTACGAGTTTTTTCAGATTCCTGCAGAGCTAAAGCCGCATTGAGAATTTTATGGTCCTCTTTCTTCTCGCCTAAAATAACTTCAGCATCAACTTTGCTCTTTGAATGTAATATGACCTTAAATCGTCCTTTGTCTGGACCATTTAATTGAATCCAATCCTGAGTTAGGTGCTCTCGTGCAGCTTGGTCTAGAAATCTTATAAATTCTCGAGCACAAAAGTTCTTCGAATCATTTCCTTTCTTAAACTTGTCAAGTTCTTCTAGAACGGTGATCGGAATCGCAACATCGTGCTGGCCAAAGTTTAGTATTGCTTCGTGGTCGTAGAGGATAACGGAGGTATCTAGAACAAATATTTTAGAATCTGACTTCACCATCTGATTATAATTATGATGCTAAAATCTGATTTTAGGAATGCTAAATCTTTAGGTTTTTTTCGTACAAAAAAGCCTCTGGGGATAAAGCATATAACTTGGCACTACAATTGCTGTTTTATCATCTTAAGGATGATGGGTCGGCTAATCACTTGATACCTTGACGGTTTTACTTTTGGGTTATGAATTATATGCGGAGTAGTGGCGACTATAATTCCTTCTATATGAGTTATCTCGTAAGATATTTGTTCACTGCGATTATTATCTCCGGTGTGGGCACGGCGCAGGCTGAGATAACGGCTTTGCCTGGTTTCCCTCTCAATCTCACCCAACAGATGTATACGCCGTCTCCAGCACTTATTGATATTAATAATGATGGTAAGCTTGAAATTTTTGGGGCCTCTGGAAGTGGATACGCCTTCTCTGTTGATTCCGATGGAACCTTGTTATGGCAAACAGCGCTGCCCAGTGCGGGTTGCCAATACGCTAGTGGATCAAGTAACAGAGCCCATTCCTCGCCCGCAGTAGCGGACCTAGATGGTGACGGTGATTTTGAAGTAATGGTTGGATACGGCCCAATTGGAACTTCAATGTGTAACGGAGGTATGGCTATGCTCAATGCCCATACCGGAGAGGTAATTCAAAATATAGACAGCGTTCAGTTGAAAACAAAACTCGGATTTTGGGCGATGTTTCCTGCGATTTATTCGACACCTGCGATTTCTGATTTAGATAGCAATGGTCTTAAGGAGGTAGTTTGGGGATCCTTTGACCGACATATCTACCAGTACACAACCAGATTAAATGGCCGTATAAAGCTTCGGTATCAGTACCAAGCAGCCGATACTGTTTGGTCCTCTGCTGCTACTTATGATCAGGATGGTGATGGCGAGAAGG
>CAZWGK010000119.1:0-1541 GCA_964633685.1 uncultured Bdellovibrionales bacterium
GAGGAGATCTTCGAGCGATTTAAAGTTTTAAAAATTATTTTGAGATCTTTTTAACCGAGCTTCTTAAGAGCCCATATCGGCCGATTCATATTGCCTCTGCCACCTCGAGACTTTGTGCAGGCAAAAAGCTGTCAAGAGTTTTAATTAACTTTTTTCCCATTCTGAATTCTCTCCTGAATCTTCACTTCCAACGCTGGGGTGGAGGAGCTACCGAATAGAATTTGGTTGGTGTGTCCAGCTCTTTCTATTGGAGTGGTCACTTAAACTGCTAAATGCGCAAAGCCATCTTGATCTTTGGGCGTCTGTATAGAGCTTACACTTCCAACGCTGGAGGTGTAAGTGCATATAGCTGTGCGGAATAATCTCTATCGAGCTTTTACCTCCAACTCCGAAAACCGATTAAAGCGCACACTGGGCAAAAGTTTAGACATCAGGATTACCCAGCGGCAGCTTATTTTCACCAAAAATCCCTAATGATTTCAGAATTATCGCGGTCTCTGAGAGAATTTTTGGGTGAGGAGGAGGAATTCGGGGAGGGAGAGCGTTTCGGCGCGGCGGGAAGAATCGATGCCGGCGGCGGCTAAGGCGGCGGACGCTTCGGCTTCGGTGGCGAATTTGGATAGGGCGATGCTGTTCACTATCTTTTTTCTGCGATTGAAGAAGGCTGCACGGACCACCATCTGGAAGACGTTCCGCTCGTAGTCTGACAGGCCGCCAGGGGCGCCATCTTTCATGGTCAGCTCAACCATCTGAGACTCGACTTTTGTGGGTGGATGAAAAAGATTCCCAGGGAATACTGGTCCAAACCTTACATTCGCATAGAGTTGGCAACCTACAGAAAGCGCCCCATAGTCTTTCCCTCCAGGAGGAGCCCCGATTCTCTCTACAAATTCTTTTTGAAGGAGGAATACGGCTCTTTTTACATTCTTGTGAAAAGAAAGGATATGAAAAATTATCTCTGTCGAGAGCGAGTAAGGTAGGTTTCCGAATATTACCAGACTCTCCCCAAGCTCACTAAAATTAACCTCTCTTACATCAGACTGAATCACAGTAAGGGCAGGATTATCGCTCTTTAATTTTGCACAAAATTGTGGCTCAACTTCAATCACAGTTAACGGAGCGACACGAGCCAACTCACGGGTCAACGCTCCTAACCCAGGTCCAATCTCGATTAATTTGTCGCTCGGACGAGGATCTCCAAACCGCACGATCTCCGAGATGGCTCCCTCATCTAGCAAAAAATTCTGGCCCCTCTCTCTAGTTGGACGCACCCCTAAATTTTTTAACTGCGACTTAATCTTCATTAACTTACCCTTTTTTAACCGAGCACATTTCAACCGGCCATCGAGCCTGGGCAGAGAGATCTACTGATTTAATTCCCGCCCGATGCCTTTCTCCAGCCACATAGGCGATCATGGCAGCGTTATCGGTCGAGTGCAAACTCGATGGGAAAAACACCTTCACGCCTTTTATAGCGGACACAGCTTCTCTCAGTCTCCTATTGGCAGCAACACCACCTGATACTGCAAGATGTTTGATAT
>CAZWGK010000119.1:1551-3752 GCA_964633685.1 uncultured Bdellovibrionales bacterium
TACTAGTTTACAATATCTCTCAATTAAAAAACATTGTAAGACCTAGAAATTTGTTCTTTCTGCTGATTTTCTTTTTAATACACTTCATTTCAATTGCAAATATTGATAACTTTAATATAAAATATATGATTTTCATTTTTTTTAGTTAGCAATAAAAATGCAGTTTTTAGCCCCCAAAAACTGAATCCTGCCTGCTCTCTCATAACCTTAGGCAGCTTAAATCTAGAACTAGTCACTGAATCGGCTAAACTAGCGAGCCTTGCTCCACCTGGATATGGCAGACTTAAAAGATTAGCACTCTTATCAAAAGCCTCGCCTGCGGCATCGTCTTGAGTCCGAGCCACTAACTCATAATCCCCAACCCCTTTCACCTCAAGGATCTCAGTATGCCCACCTGATACAATCAAACACATATACGGAAACTCAAGTGATGGGTTATCTAGCCGTGGCGCTAACAAATGGCCCTCTATGTGATTTACTCCAAGCATTGGTTTGCCTGATGCCTCAGCTAGACCTTGCCCAAATGACAATCCAATTAGTAGGCATCCCTTTAACCCAGGCCCCTGGGTTACTCCAATTAGATCGACGGCACTGAGATCCACTTGGCACTTGCCCAGCAAAGCATCATATAGAAGTGGTAAATTTTTAAGATGCTCCCGAGAAGCTAGTTCAGGCACAACACCGCCGTACTGCTCGTGAATATTATTTTGCGATGAGATTATCTCTCCTAGAAGTTCATGACGACCGTCAGTACCATAACGAATTAAGGCGACAGCTGTCTCATCGCAACTTGTTTCAATTCCCAGAACTATCATCTTCGGCCTATAGGCTTCTGAGGTATGCGGCTATAGCAATTACATCCTCGTCTGCCGCTAATTTATAAAAATTGACTGGGCAAAAATCTTGATCGACTACATTTGAATACTTGGTTACGCCTGTTCTTAGATATCTCACTATCTCCTCAGCACTCCACTTATTCGGTGTTGAATCGTTACCAACAAGGGGCGGCGAAACCTTTTCTTTCGATTCAGTCTTCATCAAAAGTCCACCCTTTAGGTATTCCCCGCTATCCAGCGAAGATGAGCCTCCATTGTGACACTGCTGACACCTTGCCACGTGATTTACCAAATACTCACCTTTTGCCTTCGGATCAGAAACGTTTAGAGTTGGTACATAACCTGGAAGCTCGGCCGCAGTCTCATCCAAAAGACCGATGGTGTTTCTAATGATAAAATCAACTTCTCTCTTCTCAACTTTATTTTCGACAGGCGGAAGTGATTTTATATAAGCTGCAATCGAAATAGCGTCTGTGTCAGACATCCACTCAAACCCCTTGTGAAAAACGGGAGCAAACCCCTCACCGCCTTTGCCTATGGAATTTCTTAGGGCTGTCACTACTCTTTCAATTTTCCAATCTCCTAATCCAGTAGTATCCGAGGTCAGGTTAGCGGCCTTAACCTCACCGTAAGCGTCATACCTAGCTCTACCGCCCGACAAAGGTGAGTCAGGAGTAGATTTTTCTCCATGACAAAATCCACAAGCCGCCAAACTTTTTACGAAATACTCGCCCCTCGACTTATAAGATGGGTCTACATCTAACAGAGGAATAGGCTTAGGAGCCTTCGCGCAACTAAGCAGAACAAGGGTCGAAGCTAAGAGGAAATAAGGTAATCTCATTTTTAAGAGATTATAATGACCGCACTAAACCATCAAGACCAGATAAAAGCCCCCAAATTGATTACTATCAGAGACACCTCAGTAGTGATAAATATAAGGAATGACCTATTCTATCCTATTAAACTATGTGGTTTTTGGAGCCATGGCGCTTCTCTTCATAGATGGGCGAGTGCGCTATGATACGATTGCACTTTTGGCTCTACTTACCTTTACACTTGCCGGCCTGTTGACGCCCACCGAGGCATTCTCTGGATTCTCCTCCCCTGCTGTCATCATTCTATTTGCAACCTATTTTGTGGCCGAAGCTATTTTCGACACCGGGCTTTCAGATCGATTGGGCAAATGGTTAGTTGATTTTTGCAAACGGTCCGAACGACTTAATATCCTGGCACTCATGATAGTTACTGGAGCAATATCTTCGGTAATTAGCAATGTGGCTACCGTAATCATCATGATGCCCATAGCAGCCACCGTGGCCAAACGGGCAGGCATTTCGCCGTCACGACTGTTTTTACCGATTTCAT
>CAZWGK010000119.1:3762-7613 GCA_964633685.1 uncultured Bdellovibrionales bacterium
GAATGACAACTCTAATCGGAACTAGCGCTAATTTTATCACCTCTGACGTTCTGGTTACTCACGGAATAGAGGGCTTTAATCTCTTTGATTTCACACTGATCGGAACTATCTTTTTGGTGGTCGGCATAATCGCAGTAATTATTCTAGCGAATTGGGGCCTACCTCTTAGGATGGATGCTCCAAAATCAGGCATTACTCGAATTAGAGATTTATACGGACTTCAGGAACGGCTCTTTAGTCTTAAAATCCCGTTAGGCTCAGCACTTTCGGGGAAGTCGTTAGCGGATCTAAATTTCGGCGCTTCTATGAACTTGTCGGTGGTCGAAATTAAACGACCAGGTGAAGAGCTAAAGATACCTAGTGGACACGAGATTCTTCGCGCCGGTGATGTGCTTCTAGTGAGAGGCTCAGCAGAGCATTTTAAAAGATTAATGGCGATGAAAGAGGTGCCGCACTCTGTTGTATCCAACGAGCTGTTATCGGATCTGCGGCTTCAGTACGAGATTGTTTTACTTGAATTTTCTAGAAGGTCGCTCTGGGTTGGCAAAAGAATAGACGATCTAGATCTCCCAGCTCACGGCATTTACCCAATCGCCGTTGAACATAACGGCAGAAATATCTCTTACGATCTGACCAGGCATTTTATCGATGAAGAAGATAAAATTATCGCCTTCTACAGTAGCTCCCTTAAGGAGAGTGGTCGGGTATTCAAGGAGCTTGGGATTACGGCATCTTTATTGATCGACCTACAACCAATTAGACCAAAGCTATTGGCTTTCCCCGCAAAACCTTACATCGATGCTCTGGCCGCCGACGGAGAGCAGTTCTCGCTATCGATATCGATATTTGCCCCACTCTTTCGGGTATCACATGCAGGAATATTCCCACTCACTGGAAGAGAGAGCGAAATGGACCCTGAGGATATTTTAATAATGGGTTGCGAAGAAGAGCGTATTCATAAAATACCTCACTCTAAAGATCTTCAATTAATTAGCGAAAGCTCTGAGCTAGACCAAGATGAAGATGAAGCCAGCCTTGTTGAGATATCCCCAAATCCACGCTCACAACTAATCGGACAAACTATCGGAGAATTAGCTTTTAGAGACAAATACGGAGTTCAGGTATTAGCTCTAAGACGTGAGGGAAAAGCGATAAGAACAGGACTTACTGGTGTCAGTCTTAAGGTAGGAGATATTCTTCTTCTTTACGGTTCACCACAACAACTTGAAAAGGTCTCTAATCAGCAAGATTTTATTCCTCTCACAGAGTTAAGTCGACCACCTCAAAGGAAACAGAAAAACATAAATTTAATCTCAGCTGGGTTACTGTTTCTTCTTTTGTCTGTAACAGGATTCGCCCCAATTCATGTTGCCGGAGTCGCATCTGCACTACTACTAGTTGCAACTAGAGCCGTGTCGGTTGATAGAGTTTAGACTTACGGTTAGTGGTGCTTATCGGTGCTCTATTACCCCTCGGCCTTGCATTTGATAAGAGTGGAGCAGCCAAGTATACAGCGGACCTGATGTATCTTATCACTGGAGACCAGAGCCCCTATGTTGTGTTAACGGTGCTAGTCGTGGCCTCAAGTATCGTCTCTCAGTTTATCGATAGCTCCCTAGCAGTTGTCTTACTTACTCCAGTAGCGATCACTACTGGTGAGGTACTAAAGATCAGCCCATACCCTCTTGCGATTGGAATCGCGTTCGGTGCCTCAATCGCATTCCTTGCTCCGTTCTCTCACCGCGCCCACCTACTGGTTATGGGAGCTGGTGGATACAGAAAGACGGATTACTTAAGGATTGGATTACCGCTGACTATAATATTGATAGCACTGACGGTGTTACTGGCGCCGATGCAGTATCCCTTCTAGTGGCTCACAATAACAGGCGAAGGGTTTTGGTGTAGGGTACAGGGCACCTGACAACCCCTCAGGCGCCCTGCCTCTACCAAGTGACTAAGGACAAACAGCAACAGCAGGTCGGATATTACCTGTCTGCGTTATCGCATAACCGAGCACTAGCTTATCTTTCACTTGGGTTGCACTGAATACAGTACCTTTGGCACTTACAAGCCTAGCGGTTACGTTACGTTGCTCATCCTTGTACATACCTGAGGCTAGACCATCGTCAGTATACAGGTAAGCCGGCATCACCGAGCCATTGTTACCGCGACTATCTACATCAACAAAGTAGTCTAATCCAATTGACGAGTCTCTTCGCGTCATAAAAGACGGGGAATTCACGTCAATAGAAATTATACCTAACTGGGCATTACCTAATGCATCCTCATGCGTGGCAAATATTAAATTACCCCTTATACCGAATCCATAAGTGCGATCAGGATCCAGTGGAATAGCTAGTGGAAATCTAAAACCATTCTCCATCATTATCGCTATCGCTGCTGGACGATTACTTGTTGCAGACTCGTTGAATAAACCAATTACCAACGGCGTTACACGTCCATGGACTACCTGCTTAGATGGATACAATAACTGGTTAGAATCGAATGGGTCTATTAAACATTTTCCTGCTACACAATCAGATACAGCCCAATGATTGGTATCGTCAGCTCAGGCACCTCTACCTGAAGATATTGTTAAATCACAAGCCTTTATCTCTGATGTAACCAGGTCGATCCAAGCAAGCATGTCACCATTTTTTACCGTATCCATAGAATTAGGAAGCACCAACTCGGAATCATCAGCAGTAAATAAGACATTGTCAGGACCAGGTTTAATTACAATGTCCTTACCGCCAGACTCAAGTATCACAGCATCTTCGTAAACTCTGTTAATCACCCCGCGAACATTTCGCTCTCGGTCATCTCTAGTCCCAAAGATACCATCAACTCCTGGGCTAATCTCGACTTGATCGCGGCCCCCTGATGACTTTAGCCGATTAAAATAAATTCTTTTATTTCCACTAAAATTTGCGACCTTATGATTCCAATCAACCAATCCGTCCTTTCCGATAAGTTTTGGAACACTACATTCCAAAGTCGTGGGCTCGACACGCGGGGGCGGCGCAGCCTGAGCATCAGGGGCTACGAAAGAAAATGTAAACGCTAAACTTAAAAAAGACGGGACTATTTTGTTCATAAAACCTCTATTAATTAAGTCCCTCTACGCCGCCAAAAAGAATTATGAGAACCTACGACTCGAGTATCTCATACAGCCAAATTTGTTAATTTTTATTGGGTAAAATGATTTACCCCAGAAACGTACTAACCCTTAATCCCGTATTCTTGGACTTTGGCGATTAGGTTGGACCTTGAAATTCCGAGCTCACGTGCAGCTTCGCTCTTGTTGCCACTAGCTTTTATTAAAGACTCTTCAATCATGCGGCGTTCAATAGCACATACGGCATCTTTTAGAGAACCACTACTAGAATCAAACGCAAGGGCTCCTTCTGTTTTAGGATTTTTGGCACCGGCGACTTCTGGAGATAGCAGATCGGAAGCAATTACTTTTGCATCACCTGAGAGGACTACCATTCTCTCGACTTCGTTCTGAAGCTGTCTGATGTTACCAGGCCAATCGAAAGCTGCGAGAGCATTCATTGCTTCTGGGGCCACAGTTTTGGGGGTCTTTGCATGTGGCGAAATTTTTATAAAATGATCGACCAATGCTGGAATATCTTCACGGCGCTCTCTAAGAGGCGGCAACGCTACGTGTACTCCACATATTCTGTAATAAAGGTCATCTCTAAATTTATTTTCGGCGATTAATTTTTTTAGGTCTTTATTTGTAGCGGCAACAATCCGCACATCGACCTTCTTCTCTCTGGTATCGCCAACTGGAATAAAAGTGCCGTCCTGTAAAACCCGCAGCAACTTTGCCTGAAGATTGGGGC
>CAZWGK010000120.1:0-7578 GCA_964633685.1 uncultured Bdellovibrionales bacterium
TCATCACCGGTGTTCTTTCGAAGCTCAAGGAAGTCCTCGATATCCAAGTGCCATGTCTCAAGATATGCACACATGGCTCCCTTTCTCTTTCCACCTTGGTTAACAGCTACTGCTGTGTCGTTAGCAACTTTTAGGAAAGGAATAACACCTTGGCTCAATCCGTTTGTTCCCTTGATGGTAGAACCAGTTGCTCTTACATTCGTCCAGTCGTTACCCAATCCGCCGGCCCACTTTGAGAGCATGGCGTCATCAGACACAACCTTGAAGATATGAGAGAGATCATCCATCACAGTGGATAGGTAACAAGAGCTCAACTGTGGATGACATGTGCCTGAGTTGAACAATGTTGGGGTGCTCGACATGAAGTGGAATTGTGATAGAAGCTCATAGAACTCAATCGCCTTCTCGTTCTTTAAAGCGCCTTCATTAATCGACAATCCCATCGAAACACGCATCCAGAAGATCTGAGGAGTCTCTAAACGAGTGCCCTTATCATGGATCAAGTAACGATCATAAAGGGTTTGAAGTCCCAAATAAGTAAAGTTCAGATCTCTTGAGAGATTCATCGCTGAGGCAAGTTTATCTAGATCGAAATCGAGTAATCTCGCGTCAACACGTTGTAAGGAGATAGCTCTCTTTAGATACTCCTTAAAGTATGTCTTATGAGTTGCAGCTACTCTTGAATCAGAAGCTGGAAGCCCCATGCTCTCACGATAGATAACATCTAAGAGCAATCTGGCTGCTAGAGGAGAATAGTCTGGCTCGGCCTCGATACGGCTCTTGGCTGCCATGATATTAGAGGTATCAACCTCTTTCTCTTTAATTCCCTCATAGAAGTTGGTGATTGAGAGTTGAAGAACATCTTCAACCGCTACAGACTTTTCAAATCCACGCGCTGCAAAGGCAATTCGTGCTCTGAGTTCACCCTCTGTAACTGTTCCAGTCTGGCCATTTGCCTTGACCATTTGGAAAGACCTACCAGGAGCTGATGTTGTCACTGGAGTAGCTATCTCTTCTGCTGGCTGAGCTTTCTCTTCTACTCTGGCTGCGGCTCTGAGCGCACGGTAGATGATAAAATCTTTGGCTACATCAAAGTAACCTTCTGTCATTAACTGACGTTCAACTTCATCTTGAATCTTCTCTACTGACTGAGTTGCTCCAGTCTTGGCTAACTCCACAACCTTAGCCACAACTCTAGAGGCCACGGCGTTTACTTGGCTGATCATCTCGCCAGGAGTAGGACCATCCATTTTGTAAGTAGCTCTAAAAGCCTTCTCGATAGCAGCAGCAATCTTCATTGGATTGAAGCGCACCAGAGTTCCGTCTCGACGCTCAATCTTTAAATTTCTTGGAGAATCATCACGGAGCTTCTTACGCTCTTCTCTGTAAAGAATGAATGCCTTGGCTACATCTGTATGGCCCATGTTCATTAACTTTACTTCTACGGTATCTTGAACGCCCTCAACGGTTACGCTGGCACCGCTAGCAGCTTTCTCTTTTACTTCCTCAACCACAGCAGAGGAAACAGCCTGAACAGCTTTGTAGATATCTTGAGGTAGAGGCTCTTCTCTTGAAATATTTTTGCACTCACGAAATGCAGACTCGACTGCGTTTGTAATGCGATCCGCTCTGAACGGAACCAAGATTCCGTTTCTCTTCACAACTGTAATTAAGGATAGGTCTACATTTCCCCCTACGCTTTGCTTAGAAACTGCCACCTTTGTGGCTGTTTTTGCATTCTCGATACTTGGGGTGGTGGTTTGATTCTGCATTACAATTCCTCAACTAAACAAAAAGATCCGCACATTCTTTCTCCTGGGTGCTACAAGCTCCAAGCAGGCACGACAGACCCCATGATAGATTTCTCCACCGCGAAGTAAACATCGTTCTGCTTTTTATGAGCTTTTCCCTTTCGGATGGCTGGACCACTACATATTGTGGCTCTCAACCGTTAACACCACTATATATAGTGTTTTTTTGCAATGTCCATACAAAAGTGAACGGCCTCGAAAAAAGGTTTTTATCTTTTTTTTCTATAGTCTTTACGATCAATTACTTAGTACATGTTCCAAAATATAACTGTATTTTCTTTGTGACATAATTCTGAATAATAAGATTACTTTAAGTCGCTTAAATCAAGAGATGTCTGCTATTGATAGCTAAATAAATGCAATGGCTTCAATATGTTATCCAATTTTTCTATATTTTTAAATCCTTGTTGGAAATCATCTAATAAAAAAGAGGGATTTTTTATTTTTGATGATAAACGCCATTTGCCAGATTAGCCCTAACAGTCTCGTTCACCGATCCCACTACAATATGAGCACCTACTTTAAAGCGGTGTTCCTCTAAATCTTGGTATCCAATTTGAGATAGGAACCTTAAGGATTCCTCTACGCTTGCCAAATCTAACAACCTAAAATAGTGCTCAGCCGAATTTAAATTTAATACTATCTCTCGTCGTTCCCTTGCTGGGTTCCAAAACTCAAGCCCCTTATCTGTAAAGGCCTTTTTGGTAAGAGCTATATGCTCCTCTCTCAAGTTATCCACATGAATTTGATAGCCTGCCAAACCTACAGCTCCCAGGCACCCACCCATAAGCATTAAACAGCCCGCATTGGCTAAAATTAGAGAGATATCGCTTCCACGCGCAGTCATAATGCAATGAATTATAGGCGAAGGTTATTAATTTTAAAATCAAAAAGATGAGTCTAGGGTCGCAGCAAACAGCAAAGCTGGGAGATAAACTAGGCTTGCTAATACAACACCCCTGGCGTTGAGCCTTGTCGCATTACATACAAACTCAAGCCCACGAACTAGAAAATATCCCCCGGCGCTAACAGCTATCACCAAATAGAGAGAGCCGGTTAACCCTAGCCATGTAGGAAGAAGGGAGACCAAGATCAGAATGTGGCAGAACAAGATAATCTGAAAGAAGGTCTGCTTGTTAGTGGGATCAACCACAGGCAACATTTTAAACCCGCCCTTTGCGTAATCTTCTTTGTACATCCAAGCAATCGAGTAAAAATGAGGCATCTGCCAAATAAATAGAAGTAAAAACAAGGCTATTGCGCCGCCATCGATATTCCCTGTTACTGCTGTCCATCCTCCAACCGGAGGAAGCGCTCCTGGAATAGCCCCCACAAGTGTGTTCATCCAAGTTATCTTCTTAAGCGGCGTATAAACCAACACGTACAAGAATGCGGTTAAAAGACCTAGAAAGCCTGTTAAAAGATTCACCATGAGAACTAAGGCTGTTACCCCGGCCAAGCAGAGCAAGATACCAAAATAAAGAGCTACTTCTGGAGTAATAAGACCAGCCGGAATAGGTCTTTTACAAGTTCTAGCCATAAGGGCATCGCTATCTCTCTCTAGATACTGATTTAGGACCGATGCCCCACCGCCAGTCATAACAGTCCCAATAACAGTCCAGAATAAGGTCTCAAAGCCTGATATAGGGCTTCCACCAGCTAATAGAAATCCGAGAGCAGTGACAACCACTACCATTACAACAATTCTTGGCTTGCAGAGCTGGATGTACGGGTCGCTAATACTCCGCAAGGACGACCAACTTATGGTGTCTATAGAATTTAAGCCTGGCTGTGTCACAACTTTCCTGAAATTGCCGTTATTGTGGTGTTGGAATGATCCTGAACGGATTATCAATAAATACCCCACCTATTAATAAAAATAACAGGAACAGCGGTATTAAAGCGTATATCCAGGTAAATTTATCTTCAAATTTTAGGTGCATGAAGAACATCGCTACCAATGCTGCCTTAATAGAAGCAACGAACATCGCTACGATGATATTCCAAACTCCCCCAAAGTGAATCTGAGCTACCCCTACAGTAATAACAGTAAGAATAAGAAGCGCGATAAGAATGTTTCTGTAAACATGTCCTGGCATGATGTGACCAACATGATCATCGTGATGGTCGTGTCCGCAATTAGGTCCGTGTTCGTGATGTGACATATTTTTTACCCAACAAGATAAAGTAACGGAAATAGATAAATCCAGATAAGGTCAACTAAGTGCCAATAAAGAGCTCCGACCTCGACTGGGGTATAATACCGTCCGGAAAATCTATCTTTCTTGGCCAACGAGTACACCCAACCGAGCAGAGCCATTCCGATTAATACGTGTAAACCGTGTAAACCAGTCATGCAGAAGTAAAGAGCAAAGAACACGCTATACTCTTTGTTAAGATTGGCGACCTCTGGACTATATTTATCAAACATCCAAGGAAGGTAGCCGTGATGAATTTTCTCGGAGTACTCAAAATATTTTATTATCAAGAAGATACAAGCACACCCTATCGTTATAAGGATATTCCGGCGAACTTTAGCGTTATCACCGTGCTGTGCGGCGTCTACAGCCAAAGCAGCGAAGTATGAACTGATAAGAAGAACGACCGTGTTTGTTGCACCCATCCAAACGTTTAGGTGTTTACTTGCGGCATGAAACTCGTCTAAATGCATCCATCTAAACAGAGCGAATGCACAAAACAATCCTCCGAAGAGGAGAATTTCAGTTGCCAAGAACAACCACATTCCGAATTTGGCAGACTCATAAGCGGTCTTTGAGTCCATATGATGAACGTGTGGTGGTCCTTGAGGATCCAAAAGTTCAGGTGATGAGTGTCCCACGACTTGCTCCGTTTTAACTTAAAATTGTTAGTGAGATGCCGATTTAACTGGCTGACCGTACCCGTAAGTCCAATCAGTAATAATCGGTGTCTTCTCAAAATTGTCATGAATTGGCGGCGAATCTGTCTGCCACTCAAGAGAGAGCGACTCGTAAGGATTCTTAGGAGCCTTATTCTTCCCAAAAAGTGCTACAAGTCCAAGGTTAAGAATAGCGGTTGTGTATCCCAAACCGTTCATAAAAGCACCTATGGTTGAAGCAAAGTGCCATGGCTCAAACTCTGGCGGATAGTCGAAGTATCGACGTGGCATACCATGCATTCCCAGAACGAATTGCGGCAAGAATGTAAGATTGAATCCAACAAACACCAACACGAAAGCCAATCTGGCAAAATTCTCGTTGTACATCTTCCCTGTTATCTTAGGGAACCAGAAATGCAATCCAGCTATCAAGCCGATAACAGCTCCGCCCTGCATAGTGTAGTGGAAGTGTGCTACTACGAAATATGTATCATGGTAGAAAATATCAACACCCAATGCGGCAAGATAGATTCCGGTAGTACCAGCCACCATGAATATAAATACGAAGGCGATGGCATAGAGCATCGGCGTATCTAGCCTAATAGAACCCTTGTACATCGTGCTAATCCAGTTGAAGACCTTAACAGCTGTTGGAATAGCAACGCCGAAAGTTATCGCGGAGAAAATCATCGCGGAGAAATCAGATATACCAGAGGTAAACATATGGTGAGCCCAAACAAAGAAACCCACTAATGCGATACCCAAGCTGGCAAATACCACTGCTTTGTAACCAAATATCGGTTTTCTTGAGAATACTGGGATAATCTCACCAATAATTCCGAAAGCAGGTAGAATCATGATGTAAACGACTGGGTGTGAGTAGAACCAGAACAAATGCTGGAACAGTACTGGGTCACCACCCAATTTAGGATCGAAAATTCCAATACCAAATGTCTTTTCAATGATTAAAAGAAGCAAGTTAATACCAACAACAGGGGTAGCCAAAACCTGAATAGCGGCGGTGGCATAAAGAGCCCATACAAAAACAGGCAAGCGCATCCAGGTCATTCCCGGGGCTCTAAGCTTGTGGATGGTAACAATAAAGTTTAGTCCTGTTAGAATTGATGAGAAGCCCAACACGAAAGCGGCTGCCGTCATCAGAACTACTCCTTTGCTGGTCTGAATGCTGTAAGGAGCATAGAAAGTCCATCCAGTATCGACTGGGCTAAGAAGAGCAACCAGAGCCATTATCGCGCCGATCAAATATATGTAGTAGCTAAGAAGATTTAATCTTGGGAACACTACGTCTTTTGCACCGATCATCAGCGGCAACAAAAAGTTCCCTAAGGTTGCTGGTATTCCAGGAACGATAAACAGGAACACCATGATTGCACCATGCAGAGTAAATGCCTGATTGTACTGCTCTGCGGTTAACAATCCACTTGGGCCAGAATGGGCAAGCTCATATCTCATAAGAAGAGCTAGACACCCGGCCACGATAAAGAAGAAAAATAATGAGACGGTATACATAATACCGATACGTTTATGATCCAGAGTGTACAACCAGGACCACAAACCAGTGTGCTCATTGAGGTAGTTTTTCTTTTCGCCTGCTACTGCAACGGTGCTCATATTTTCCTCTTATTTTAAAGTCTTCATATATTCAATAATGTCAGCGATCTCTTGATCATTTAGCTGACCTTTATAGGAAGGCATCGCTGGGGCGTAACCTTCTACGACTTGAGATAAAGGCTCCCAGATAGAATTCTTAATGTAGGCATCATCTGCCACATAAGATGCTCCACCTGTAAGCTTGCCGCTTCGACCATAAATTCCCTTGAAAGAAGGACCAATTAACTTAGATCCGTCCATCGAGTGACAAGTTACGCAAAGCTTGGTCTGCGTGTAATGCTTACCTCTCTCTGCAGGTGTCATCTTAGTTAGATCAACTGCGGCTGCAGCGGCAACCGGAGCTGCGCTAGCAGCAGGAGCGACGGAGCTCTTCTCTAAACTCTTGATAAAGGCGATCAGATAGCCGATCTCTTCGGTCTTAAGCTGACCTTCGTAAGCGGGCATTACAGGGCCGTATCCTGCCACCAACTTCTTCTGAGGATAAAGGATTGACTCCTCAAGATAGTTCTCATCAACCAATACTTCTGTATTGTCAGACAACTTCTCCTTGCGATTCCAAAGACCCGCAAAAGAAGGTCCAATTTTTGCTGAACCATCTATGCTGTGACATGTCACGCAATTCTTAGAATTGTAGAGTTCTCGCCCCTTATCTTCAGGAGGCATATTCGCAAGCATTATCTCTTTGGACTTATCATTGAGCCATCTGTCGTATTCAGCAGGGGAGACTACGTTCACCTTAAACATCATGGCTGAGTGACCAGCCCCGCAATACTCAGTACAGAAACCTTGATACTGACCAGTCTTAATGGCGTTGAACCAAACATAGGTGTACATGCTTGGAAGAGCATCGCTCTTTACTCTCATCGCCGGCACATAAAAGCTGTGCAGAACGTCTTTGGCTCGAAGTATGTATTTAATTGGTTGACCAACCGGAACGGTAGTCTCGTTGCTTGTCTTTTTGCCGTTTGGATACTCAAAGGACCAACCAAACTGCTCCGCCATTACATTGATATTAAGTGTGTTCTCTGGAGGGGTGCGGATGTCTTTATGAATTCTAATACCTTCGATGGCGATGAAGATACAAACTAGTGTCGGCACTACTGTCCAGATCACCTCTAATTTGTGATCGCCGAGAATAGCTGGCGTTGCGTGATCTTTCCCATCTCTTCTGCGCCAAATGATGGCGAACAGAATAGCGGCACCAAAAATTGCTACAGTAAAAAATACTGATAGATCAGTAATCCAATGATGCAACCAATCAACATCGCTTGCGAAGGT
>CAZWGK010000121.1:0-6452 GCA_964633685.1 uncultured Bdellovibrionales bacterium
AGGCCCCCAGAGTTTCACTAGCACCCTGAGTAGCTATCTCTTTGGCTCTTACCAAGAGATCATTCATTTGAGCCATGATGCTTTCTTGCAATCCAAGGACAGCTCGTGCACTTTGTCCCCTCACCTGATGTTGGTCTAATCGTCGGACTGACTCCCGCAATTCAGCAATAGCCGAAGAGGAACCAGCATCGTCGCCTGGCTTGGCAACACGGATTCCAGAGGCAGCTTCTGTGCTATACTTAGCAACATTCTCTCTCGACCTAGTTATTAGATCGACTGTCGAGCGCACCATTTGGGTTTCGGTTATTCGTGTCATAATGTATTAATTATTTGATCTAAAAGTTCATCGGCCATTCGAATCAACCTTGCGGAAGCTTCGTAAGCCTTTTGATATCTAATAAGCTCAGAGAATTCCTCATCGATACTAACAGCAGATACTTCATCTCTACGGTCAGCTGCTAATCTAAAATTCGAATCAGCTACAGTTTTATTCACAGCAGCGCGCGACTTCTCGTTGCCGATATAACTTACAGCGTCGACATAAACCTGATTAACAGTGCCGGTAAATGCGTAATTTCCCACTGAGAAATTACCTTGAATATCGGCCAACCCTGTCAATGTAGTCAGACTTGAACCATCGCCAACTGCAAAAGTAGTGGCTCCTGCGGCAGCATTTTGGTCTTGGGCGATTGCAATATCGCGGGGGTCTGTTGAAGTGAGTTTTAATAGCGATGCGTAATTGGTCACACCAGCGTGAGTACCAATATCATCTGCTAGACCATCACCGTCCGAGTCTTTAGTTCCTGAGAATGTAAAATCAAAGAACCCGTAAGCAGATGGGGTATTACCATTCAAATCTCCAGTGCTAGCCTGGTGTCCAGCTAGGCCTGGGTTCTCATCTGCCCCAACATAAGCTTGATTGAAATCAGTCAAAAGAAATCTTGCAATTGCCTCTATTCTCGCTGCTGTTTCAGGAATCACGCCTTGAGCCTGAAATGGGGAGGTATCTGAAGGGCCATAAACACCACGTGCCTGCAATAATCCGGCGATGGTTCCACTGCCGCTAGCAATATCTTGAGTAAGATCAACATGAGCAGGTGCCGCGGTTGTTCCGAAATCGAATACTATGTAGCTAGGGACACCACTATTTAAAAGGGCAGGGCTAGTTCCACTTGCAAATGATGGAGAATTGGTAACGGACAAGGCCCGACTATTTGAGCCAAAAACTATATCTAAACCCGAGGATAAAGTAACATTTAAAGAGCCATCAGGTAGCTCCAAAGTAGAAAACGAGATCTTCTTAGATAGCTCCTCTAGTAAAAAATCTCGACGATCCCGCTCATCAGCTGCAACCTTACCGCCGTTCTCAACTTGAGCTACAGCTTGATTCAGCGCTGCAATTTGAGTTGTCAGATTGTTAATAGCATCAACCTCAACATTCAATCTTGTATCGATCTCATTTTGCAGATCAGAAAGCGTTTGATAAGAGGTCTGGATTGCACTGACAAGATCCTCTCCTCTCTGAATGACATTCGCTCTAAGCTCAATACTTGAAGGATTGATTGATAAATCGTTCAAAGAGGAGAAAAAATCTGTTAACGCACTTCCGATTGTTGAACGTTCCCCTGTCAGGTCAAATATCGACTCAACGCGCGCCAACATATCATCTTTAGTCGTAGCAGCATATTTATCAGCCACAGACTCTCTTAACGCTTTATTTGTAAATTCATTTACATGACGAACTAGATCGGCAACTTTAACCCCAGAGCCAATATTGACTCCGCTGGAGTTACCGCCAGTATTCTCATTTTGCAGAATAACTGAGCGTCGGGCATATCCAGGAGTATTTGCATTGGCAATATTATTTGCAATTCCAGCTAGAACAGCCTGCTGCGCGTTAACGGACGAAACCGCTGTGTTAAGAATCTTTGCGCTAAAATTTGCCATACGCTTATTCGTAGCGGCAAAAATTTCCGCTACTTCTCCTCACGGAGAGATAGTGCAAGGGTTATGCCGTTCGCGACATCAAATGGCGATTACTTGAAGGGGCATCACTAGTTGGAATTCGACCATAAGAATTATATAGCGGCTTAGTATCATTAGCATTTGCCAGTATTGAGCTAAGACTGCCAGAGACTAACTTCATTGAGAATGAAACCATCTGCTCTAGCTCTTTTGTTTTTCGCCGAGAAATCTCAATTAATTGCTTTAGAATTCCACAGTGTTGCTTGATCTCCTCTGCATCCTTCGGATCAAATGCCCTATCGGCAATACTGGATAGCTTTAACTCCGGACGATTTGATGTAATCAGTTTGAGGATATTCTTCAATATATTGATTCTGAGATCTTGTTCAACTTTGATTTTAACAACTAAGGCGTCTCTTTTAGCAGAACAATCTTCAATCGACGGGCTCTTTAATTTTTGAAGGGCTATCTTTTCGGCCTCAATGAGACGCAGGTACTCACGCTGAAACGAGCATTCTCTTCTTAGTGAATCTAAGATATCTCGTACGTGTTGATGATTTCTCTCAAATAAAACTGCGCTCACGATACTCCTCTCGAAATTATTTCGGGGAGAGTCGTTAACGGAAGGAATATTAAACTAGATCAAGTATCAACTTTTTAGCGATCTCTTCAGAATCAATTTTGTACGATCCTTTAGCGATCTGCTCTTTTAAAGCTTTTACTTTCTCAGTCCTAACAGATTCCTCTGCGGAGGTGTCGAGGGTTTCCATTTCACGGGCTAACGTGGAAATCGTTACTGACTCAACACTAGCCTGGGCCACATTTGTGGTCTTGGCTTTACGTTGTTGAGCGCCCTGGTCTACTGACCTGATTCTTAGTGCCTCTGCTTCTTCAAGCGTGCTCTGTCTGATTTTCATGCCCCTTTTTCTCCTTGGCTGAAATTGCATCCATGCTTAGTTATGATGCCTGAAACGCTCCGAGGTACTCTAATCTTTTTACTTCTTTTTAACATAAAGATATCAACTACTTATCCTTATATCCCCCGAGTCTCCTCAAGTCTCTAGCTACCATTTCTCTAACTCCGATACCACTACCTTCTGAGATACTGTCAGCTAAAGCCTCGTTAAACATATCCCGGTACATCTGAGACTCATTGGAATCTCCAAAGAGCCCACCGGCCGGGACAGACTCCCACATCGACTTCAACATCTGATGCAAAAGGAGTGCCTCGAAATTTTTGGAAGCTTCAGTAATCTTTTTTTCCTCGGCTGGAGACGGAGATTTCTGAGTAGCATCAGCACCTTGGCTAACATTCTTGGTCTGCGCAGCAGCCTTTTCAGCGCTGGCAACACTCTGGGCCATAGTGGAAACTGCTAGGAAATCTTTGCCGATCTCATTCATAAGAATACTTACATTACTACTAATTCTGCCTCTAGCGCACCAGCTCTTTTCAATGCCGTAAAAATGCTGATTAAATCTCTAGGTGTAGCACCCAAAGAGTTAAGTGCTCCCACTAACTCCCCAAGGGTTACCTGGCCCTTTAGAACGGTGAAATTACCAAGATCTTCAGACACATTTATGTCTGTATTGGTAACATTCTGGGTGGTGCCACCAGAGAGAGCCCCCGGTTGCGAGACGGTATTTTCGCTACGAATCGCAATTTGCAGATTGCCGTGAGCTAATGCAACGGTCGAGACATTCACGTTTTCGCCCATTATAATAGTACCGGTCTTTTCATTTACAACCACCTTAGCACTTGTATCTTGCTGCACTTCAATTTTTTCCAACTGAGCAACTAATTCAATTGGATTGTTTAAGTGTTGGCCAATTATAGGAACTTCAACCGACGCAGAGTCAACAGGCTTAGCTACCGACTCGCCAAAAAAGGAATTAATCTCACGAACGACTCTCGTCATCGTTGTAAAATCTGGCTGACGCAGAACTACTCGGACTTTTTGAGACTGAAACAAATCAAATGGAATTGCTCTTTCAACTGTTCCACCTTGAGATATATTAGCAACAGTCGGATGATTTTTCTGGGCTTGATCTCCCTCACTCGTAATAGCATATCCACCCACAGTGATTGCACCTTGAGCCACCGCATAAACGTTACCGTCAGCTCCCTTTAAAGGTGTCATAACCAGTGTGCCACCCTCTAAACTCTTGGCATCACCGAGAGATGATAAAGTCACATCAATTTTGCTACCTGGACGCACGAATGCTGGTAAATTTGCAGTAACTATGACCGAGGCTACGTTTTTTACCTTCAAGGCCTCTGGCTCTACCCTAACCCCCATTTTCTCCAACATATTAGAGAGGCTTTTAACTGTAAATTCAGCTTTATTACCGTCACCTGTGCCATTTAGACCAACAACGAGACCGTATCCTACTAGCTGATTGCCACGCACTCCCTCAATATCAGCGATATCTTTGAGCCTAGCTCCGTGAGCATTGTCAGAGAGACTGAGCACTATTAATAACGCAAGTAAGTTTTTTAGAATGGCCATACCTTCCTTACTAATTGTCCTAACCAACCTTGACGTTGAGCATCTCCGATATCTCCACGTCCATAATAATCAATTCTCATGTTTGCTATCCGAGTTGAATCAACCTCATTATTAGAGGTGATATCTCTGGGACGCACTAAACCGGTAAGCACCATGATCTGCTCCTCGTTATTTACAGAGATGATCTTGGTTCCCTCTATTCGCAAAATTCCACTCGGTAGAACCTCAGCTACCATGGCAGAGAGGCTGCCGGTTAAAGAATCCTTACGAGTAGTCTCCCCTTCTCCTTTGAAATCGTTCTGCGTATTTGCAGCAATCGTGCTTGTAGGGTCAGAACCTGGGAGGTGATCTTCAAGCCCAACTAAAGACTCAATAGCTGCACTTATAGAGGATTTACTTTTTGTCTCGGTATCAGCTTCCTTTTTACCCTCGGTACGCTCGAGAATTCGCACTGTTATCAAATCCATAGGTTGCCATGCTCGAACATCTCTAAAGAAATCCTGACTTGTTCCAGATTCACGCCATAGCGAGGCTGTTTGACCGGGGTCCCCCAAACTAAGAGGCCCGTTATAATCACGTGGATTTAACTGCACTCCGCTATAAGAGGCGTTCGCCATTGCTGGATTCATAGCTGCACGGGCATCAAGAGCACTGTGGCTTGAGCCATAAATGCGATTATGATCCTCTACTCTATTCTGAGCTACATCATGGGCATTAGGACCAGCGAAGTTCCCAACAGCTACTCGGTGCGAGTACTCAATGGCTGGAACTAAGGGACGATCCATTTTATTTGAAGCCATACATCCAGTAAGCGATGTAGATAGAGCTCCGATTATGGTAATACTAATTTGTCTTTTCATCTTAACACCTCACGCTCAACCTTAACCAACCCAGGCTCAACTACCCGAGCCACTAAAATCTTCTTCGAGATCTCGTTCTGAACTCTTATCACTTGGCCAACGATGCCATCCTCCAGAGCAATACCTGTTGCGATTGCCTTAAGAGGTCCCGACTCATAAACCGCTGTAACTTTAGATGATGAAAGTATTACAGGGGGTACTTTTATATTGCGGTCACGAAAAGTCTCTCCTGTTGATATATTCTGTTTGAGCTCTTTCCCTATTAAATCAGACTCACTAATCGCCACATCCTCAGCCAGAGTCTCCAAATTCACTCTCGCCATCTGTAAATCAGATGAATCGATTATTTCACCCCTACGTAATGGTCTTGATGCAACTGGCACATCCGCCCAATCAGCAACCTTAACTTGCACCTCAAATGTTTTTGGAGCCTCATCAGTCACAGCCACTGTAATCCCAAACCTCATCTTGGAACGTCCGCGAGAGGATAGAGCAGCCGATATGGAGGCAAACCCTGGAGCTACTTTTACAGGCTCACGATAATCAATAGAGGTGATTGATATTTTTGAACCCTCGTCAGCGATCTCTCTCTCAATGGCTTCTCTTACTTCAGCCAAAGTAATTAGTCTTGCGGCTCTGGTAACAGTTAGAGTCTCTGTAAAAACATATCCAATACCCTCTAACTTAACTCCCGCGCTCTCAATTGCGGCCAAAATAGTAGCGGCGTTAATAGTTGAGCTCTCTCCTGGTGCTGGAGCTTCTCCAATTCTTATTTCAGAAAGAGCACTCTTCCCAACATCTGACCCTTCGGTAATTTCAGCAATATCACCCAAAGTTATCATGCCACCTATAACCGTAGACTCTTTTTTGCCAATAACAGTAGGCTTATTATCAGCAAAGCTCCCTAATGGTAATCCAATAAGAACGACGGCAAGAAACGATTTAATGGCTCTCATATTTTACCTCTTTAAGCTTAATGCCGCCGAGCTCATTTCGTCAGCAGTTGTGATTGCTTTTGAGCTAGCCTCATAAGCTTTCTGGGCTTGAATCATAGTCACAACTTCTTCAACTACGCTGACGTTACTGCTCTCTAAGAATGATTGAATGATACGACCAAACT
>CAZWGK010000121.1:6509-7491 GCA_964633685.1 uncultured Bdellovibrionales bacterium
CATTACCTGTGGTAGGCGAGCCAGAAGATTCAGTCTCAACAAAAAGATTTTTACCGATTGATTTTAAACCACCAGGATTTTGAAAGCGGCTCAACTGAATTTGGCCCGCTTCAGTCGCAGTTGCACTGCCAGGCTGTAAAACAGAAACTACACCATCTTGACCAACAGAAACGGATAATGCATCTGCAGGAATAGTGATTGGAGGTTGTAATACGAATCCATCTGCTGTCACTAACTGGCCATTTTCATCGAGCTGAAATGCACCAGATCTTGTGAATGCAGCTGTACCATCTGGCATCGCAATTTCAAAGAAGCCATCTCCCTCAATCGCCATATCGAGCTGATTGCCGGTAGATGTTAAATCGCCTTGAGTAAAAACCTTTTTCGTAGCAGCTGGCTTAACACCCAAACCGACCTGAATTCCACTTGGGGTATTAGTCGCTTCCGATGTTGAAGAGCCCGGTTCAACTATTGTCTGGTACATTAAATCTTGAAACTCAGCTCGGCTCTTTTTAAAGCCTGTGGTATTGACGTTAGCCATGTTGTTAGCGATGACGTTGATATTCATCTCTTGTGCTTGCATGCCTGTGGCGGCAGTGAATAAGGCTTTAATCATAATTAACCCCTTCCTATGTCATTAATTGAAGTTTTATTTAGCTCATCGATTGACTGAGCCACTTTTACGTAACTCTCGAACCCACGACTCGTAGTCATTAGCTCTACTATATTGTTAACAACTGAAACGTTCGCCATCTCTAAGGAGTTTGGCACAACCTCAGCGGGCACAATTTCAGGTGCACCGCCAGCAGCCTCAAAACGAGAGTTACCGACGCGAGTTAAAATAGTTGGGTCTTCAAATCGGGCTACTTGCAAACGACCTAACGCTTGAGCTCCAGCAAAAACCTCCCCGGCATCGGTGATTCTTACGGCGCCGCCCTCAGGTATATTGATTGGCCCACCATCACCTTGCACAGCAAAACCA
>CAZWGK010000122.1:0-2425 GCA_964633685.1 uncultured Bdellovibrionales bacterium
GAGACTCGCCGGATTGTAGATAGATTGTATGGATACTCCGTAAGCCCAGTGCTCTGGAAAAAGATGGCTCCGCGTCTATCAGCCGGAAGAGTCCAGAGTGTGGCGATGCGTCTTTTAGTGGAGCGTGAGCGAGAGAGGATCAAGTTCAAAGGCGCTAGCTATTGGGATCTGAAAGCGACCCTGAAGGCTTCAGGCGATCCACAACAATTCGAAGCGGAGCTTACGCACCTTGGATCCAAGCGGATAGCTTCTGGCAAAGATTTTGACCCTGATACTGGAAAACTCAAAAATTCTAGTGAAGTTGAATTGCTATCTGAGTCTGGTGCTCAGACATTGAGAGATAAGCTTAAGCTCGCAACACCGGTAGTGGGTGAGGTAGAGGAGAAACCTTACGTTCAGAAACCTTCGGCGCCTTTTACTACAAGTACTCTTCAACAGGATGCAAACCGCCGACTAGGATATTCAGTCAAACGCACTATGGCTCTCGCCCAGCAGTTGTACGAAAACGGATTTATCACCTACATGCGTACTGACTCTACAACGCTCTCGGCTGAAGCGATTGAGGGAGCTAAAAAGTCGATTCGTGCGGAGTTTGGTCCAGAATTTCTGAGCACCGAGACGCGCACTTACGCTACCAAGGTTAAAAATGCTCAGGAGGCTCACGAAGCGATTAGGCCAGCTGGAACTGATTTTACTCCGCCAGATGTTGTTCGTAACCGATTGGGCCCAGATGCCGCTCGATTGTACGATTTAATTTGGAAGAGAACTCTCGCATCACAGATGAAAGATGCACATGGCACTCGGATAGGAGTTCGAATTGATATCGGAGATGCTCAATTTAGAGCCTCAGGTAAAACCATCGCCTTTGCCGGATTTTTAAGAGCATATGTTGAAGCTACTGATGACCCAGAGCAACAGAGAGCAGAGCAAGAGCGGGTTCTGCCGAAGATGGCGAAAGGCGATAAGTTATCGCTCGAGAAAATAGAAGATTTAAAACATGATACTCAGCCCCCTGCACGGTACACTGAGGGAAGCCTAATTAAAGAGTTAGAGCGGAGAGGTATCGGCCGACCGAGCACATGGGCGACGATTGTGGATGTTGTGCTCTCTCGTACCTATGCATTCAAGAAAGGTTCAGCTTTAGTTCCAAGTTTCGTGGCGATGGCTGTGTCTGCTCTTTTAGAGCAGTATTTCCCTAAACTAGTTGATTATGAGTTCACCGCAAGGTTGGAAGAAGATCTCGACAATATCGCAAATGGTGAAGTTGACAATCTAAAGTATCTAAAGGGATTTTATCACGGTGAAAAGGGGGATGGTCTGCATGGATTGGTATCCTCTGGTGAAGAGAAGATCGATCCTAGGATCGTATGTGGGTATCCCATAGGACAGAGCCCCGATGGTAAAAATGTAGAAGTTAGAATTGGTAAATTTGGACCGTTCCTAAGTGATGGTGAGAGGAAGTCGAGTTTCCCAGATTCGTTATGTCCAGATGAATTGACTCTGGATAAAGCGCTGCAAATATTAACCGACGCAGCTAAGGGACCAACAAGCTTGGGTGCAGATCCAGTATCAGGCAAACAAGTTTATCTTAAAATAGGGCGTTTCGGGCCTTACGTTCAATTAGGAGAGATGAAGGAAGGGGAAGATAAGCCCAAGATGGCATCTCTAATCGCAGGCATGGTGCCAGACTCTGTCGACTTTGATACTGCGCTAAAACTTTTAGCCTTCCCCAAAAATCTTGGAAAGCATCCAACCCTCGGTGAAGATATCGTCGTCGCTAATGGCAAATTTGGTCCGTATGTAAAGTGTGGTAACGAGACAAGAAGCATTTCAACTGCGGAGTTCTCTATATTAGACCTAAATACCGAACAGGCGATTGAGATTCTTTCTAGACCACGCACTAGAAAAGGCCAGACTGTTACAAAGGCAGCGCCGTTAAGAGAGTTAGGTAAGCATCCGATTACCGAGCTGCCATTGATTATCAAATCGGGCAAGTTTGGTCCTTATGTAACTGACGGCACTATTAACGCATCTCTGCCTCGGGGCGTAGATATTCAGTCCTTGAGCATGGAAGAGGCCGTTAATTTACTGGAGGCCCGCGCCGCAAAGATTGCCGCAGAGGGTGATAATCCCGACAAAAAGAAGAGACGTGGTGCCAGGAGCAAACCGACAAAAGCTAAAGCTGCTGCAAAGCCAAAAGCCGCCAAGGCTAAGGCTAAGTCAAAAAAAACAGAGTAAAACCCAAAAACACTATGAATAGGGGCATAAACACCCCCCTTTTTCTCAAGTCGTTTTGAGGGTATTCTGCCGCCAGTAAATTTGAGATTGGATTGTTTATGAATCAGTACGCAGGAATAGTCATAATGTTTTTGGTGACCGCGGGATTTTTAATCTCGATGTTGGTGTTGTCATATATTCTTGGTCC
>CAZWGK010000122.1:2435-7490 GCA_964633685.1 uncultured Bdellovibrionales bacterium
GCCACAAAGATGCTTCCGTTTGAATGTGGCTCGGTTTCGGTGGGGGGAGCCAATCAACGATTCAATGTTCAGTTTTATTTAGTGGCGATGTTGTTCATCCTTTTTGATATTGAAATTATCTTTATGTATCCCTGGGCTGTAAATGTAGAGGCACTAGGATGGGGCGGTTTAGTCGCCATGTTCTCTTTCATGGCAGTACTATTTGTCGGACTTGTTTACGTATGGCGTAAGGGAGCTTTGGATTGGAAATAAAGCTCTGATTTTTGATGTACCTTAAAACACTAATCATCTGGCTACCACTTCTCGCTTCGTTAGCCAATTATGTTCCCCTTACCAAGTATCACTGGGTTTTTGAATTAAACCGCGAGTTCTTCTTTTTTTATCTGTGTCATCACGTGTTGGTATTATTATTTTTATGGGGGCGTTGGCGAAGCCGGTGGTTGGCCTCTATTTTAGCTTTATCTCTTACGATTTGTTATGGCTTCACTCTCCGCTTACCGCCGTTATTTCCAGAGCTTTTTAAAGCCGAGGGAACTCAATTAACCCTTCGAGTTGTATCTAGTAGTGAAATAGAGGCCGCAAATAAGAAAGATGCTAAGCCCAAATATGACTATGAAATAGGACTCCTGGTTGGCGGAAAAGATAAGAATCGCGGAAAGATTTTGATAGAGGGACAGCGAGAGTTTTCTGAACTACCGAATCTGGATCCCGGTGTGGGGGTAAGAGTTGGTCGAATTCGCACTGCGGCGGGGGATATCACTCTGGCAATCGTGAATATTGATGTACCTCTTAATAAGAAAGGTATTTACGAGCGTAAGGTAATGCTAAGACGCATCAATTCAGTCTTTAGACATCCTTTTTTAAAATCGAACGGACCTAGAATTGTTCGAAAAAAAGCACGGCTCAATTTTGGGAAAGCGCCTATTCTTCTGATTGGTAATTTTGGAGCAAGCCCTTTTACCTGGGATGTTCAACAGTTCTGGCATGAAGATAACTTTGAAGTCACTCCTCTCAGATGGTCGGCTGCGTTGGGGATTCCCGGTAAGCCCCGTTTGTTTTTGGCGAACCGGGGGATTAAGGGCATCGTGATTGATTCCCTCAAAGATCGAGTAATAGTGAGTATTCCGCCAGGCTCACTCGACCAGTTGCAAGAAGAGTCTACCAAATAAAATTGAGGCTATTTGCCTGACTTTAAAAGTTCAACCTTAAGCGCTGAAACTACTTCAGGTGCACGAAGTTCAGGTGATAGAAACTTCACTACCAGTGAGGATTGAAACGGCTGCCATCTCTGGGGATGCATTGATTGAACACTTGGATAAAGAGCAACGCCCTTAAGCCCCGCGGCAGAGGCGAGGTGGGTTACGCCAGTAGATGGACCGATATATCCTTTGGCATCTTTCAGAACACCGAGAAGGGCAGCGAATCCTTGTGGTGCGACAAATTTTATATTTGGTATCTGAGATAGGGCAGCCGCGAGTCGAGCAAAGATATCTCTCTCTGCTGGGCCACCGATAAAAGTGACATCATGGGAAGAATCCTGAGAGAGCTCTTTTGCGATGTTTATCCATTCAGATTCAGGAAAAGGGTAGGCCGAGACGCTAGCCCCGGGCATCAGCAAGAGATACGGTTTACTGTGAGCATATGGAGTAATCTCTTTAAAATCGGCCAGAGTAAGACTCTCTGTCAGAGGCACTGATTCTAGTCGATTGTCGACTAATTGAAGTAACTTCCAATTGTATTCAGCCTCGTTTATTTTTGCCTGGGATCGTCTCACGACCGCTCTTGAGTTGTATAGAAAGCTAAACCACCTTGCTGCATTTCCAATTTTCTTGGGAACTCGTTGAGTAAAATAGTGGCGGACGGTTTTAAATTTAGCCATTAAATCAACTACTACGTCGAATTTATATGTGGCAAGATTTTCGCCAAATTTGACGCAGCCATCTACAAACTTCACATTTTCAACTAATGCTCGGGTGTAGTCAGAGACATCCATAAAAACTGTGGCATCCGGAAGAGAGCGTTTTATCTGCTTGGCGCCGTGCAGTGCGAGGACAACATCACCGATTTTATCAGGTCGAGATACGAGAATCTTCAAGGGGAGTTACTACCTCTTCTTCCTAGCTGGTTCATCAATGGTTGGAAAGAATTTCTCATCCCAAGCTCGAGTAGTACCAGTCTGTCCTTGGTAATTACCCTTACCTTTTTCTCCGTAAGCTACATCAGGGGGTGATTCCATACCCATGAAAACTAGTTGAGCTGAGCGCATGCCCGCGGTGAGCTTTCTGGGGTATGGACCGAGATTTTGCAGTTCTAGGGTGATTTGCCCCTGAAAATTGCAATCAATCCAGCCGCTCAGGCTATGATTTAACCAGAGTCTACCTAAAGTGCTTTTTAGCTTGAGATCGGCCACAACATCACGTGGTAATTTTACGTACTCCTGAGTTGTTGCCAAAACCACCTCTCCAGGGAACAATACTATTGAATCAGCTGTAAACTCCTCTGGTTCGCGAGTAGGGCAGATCCAATGATTACCGATTGTCACATCGTAGCTAGCCGGATTAATCTGTTCTGGGTTGAATGGATAAATCCCACCGGCTTCTGCAAAGGCTCTAATCCAATGGTCGGGTTTGATCATGGCGTACTCCGAAATATCCGAAAACTGAGCTTTGGTTTTATCGGTTCTGGGCGTATTTAACAAGATTTGGGGATAAATTAAGGATTCTAAATGGATGGACACCCGTTATTTAAAGTAGGTCTGGTGATTGAGGATGATTCAGGCCACGGTCTTTTAATTAAAAGGTCCCTAGCTGGTCTAGTTGAGTCTATGGTTTTGGTCACCAATTTAAGGGAGGGGCAACAACAACTAAGTTCTCAGCGGTTCGACCTTATTATTACTGATTTGAATCTTCCTGACACCCGAGGAGTCACTCATGTTGAGAGCTTAGTCGGGTCTGGTCAGAGTGCGCCTGTGCTTGTCTTAACCTCTTCGACTTCGATTCAGGATGCCGTAAAAGCAATGAGCTTAGGAGCCGTTGATTACATCGTAAAGAGTTTTGATCAAAACTTTAATGAGAATATTAGGCTTACCCTAGAACGGGTCAAGGCTGCTCAGGTTTTGAAAGATGAGAAGAGAAGACTTGAGCGAGAGATGTCTGCACTGAGAACTGCTATCGAAAATGGTCAAGATGCCATGGCAGTTTTTGATTTGAGTGGGGATATTAAATATAAAAATTCGAGTTTTGATAGATTTGTGATCGCCTGTGGTGGTGATTCGAAGTCGATTCTGAATATCCTATCCTCGAAGATAAAGGATGCACCTAAGATAAATCTCTCTCTCAGAAATCAATTAGTAAATTTAGGTGTCGGAGCCGTTTGGAGCACGGAAGTAGTAGCCGTGTCGGAGCCAGATATCGCTTTTGATCTGAGCTTATCTACCTTAGAGAGAGTTGGGCAGACATCAGCAACGATGGTTTTATGGGCTCGAGATATATCAGAGAGAAAGAGGCGAGATAGATTTCAAAAGGAGATACTTTCTACAACTACCCATGATTTACGCGGCCCATTAGGTTCAATTTCTCTTTGTGGAGAGATGCTATTGGATTTAGTAAAAGCCCCCGAGAAGGCAGTTGAGTTAAGCAAGAGGGTCTTAGCAGCTTCGAAAGGTGCTCTCAATATGATTGATGAATTTCTTCATGCACGACGACTACAAGAGGGGCTATTGCTTTTAGAGCCGGCCAAGAAAGATGTGGTTGACTTAGCTGCGGCTGTAATCGCTGAGCAAAAGTTATTGGCCGAAGCACGGGGAATAACACTCAGTTTCAACAATCAGGGCGAGAGGGTAGGAGTAGTTGATGGAATATCTTTTGCGCGGGTCATTCAGAATTTGGTTTCGAATGCGATTAAATTTACATCTAAGGGCGGAACAGTAAATGTTACTTTAGATATCAAGAATGCAGCAATAACTCTAACTGTTTCAGATAACGGTTCAGGGATGGAGCCCGGAGAGGTGCAGAGATTGTTTGAACGATTTTCTCGTCTTTCAAAACACTCTCAAATAGAGGGGAGTGGGCTCGGGTTGTATCTGGTAAAGAACATCGTCTCAGCACATGGTGGCACTATCAATGTGATTAGCCAGCCAGGGAAGGGAAGTACTTTTGTTATAGAGATGCCGCCGAACCCTCCTGTTAATGAGAAGGGCCAGATTATGTGTTTGGATTTTGTTTAGAATTTGCCGACTATTTTTTGAGTCTTTGACGGAGCCTTCCGAGTCTGGAGGCTGGGCCTTGACCTCTAGCCAAGCAGAATTCCGATACCGCATTAATTAAATCCTCATCAGAGCCCTTACAGAAGGTTTTAGCCATCTCTGCCGCGCGTTTCAGTCCTCTGAAGGCTTTTGGTAGTTCGGCTCTGGCTGTGGCGAACTCTCCTGACTGCCTTAGGAGAGTGGAGGTACTATCTAGAGCTGCGACCATCATCGCCACCAATGCCTCATTTCTATCTTTTGCCTTCAACACGATGTCGGAAATTGGTTCACCTTTTACGGCCCAAACCATTGATTCATCAACTGTATCAGTGGTGAATGGTTTAGATAGGAATCCTTTGGCACCTAAAACAAGAAGATTAAAAACATCGTCAACTCGTGGTGCAATTGACATTGGTATTGCTACAGTATCACGATCATTTTTCAGGACCTGAGCTAAAAAATCAGCAGGGTTAACGTTTGATTTTTTTGCATCAAATAGAATAATCGAATATCGCCTCTCAAGTAGTTTATCTAATCCTTGGCTGTGAGATGGGGCCTCCGAGATGCCGCCGTAGCCAAGAGCTTTGATAGCTTGCTTCATGCTACTACGGTAATTGAGGTCAGGATCCACTATTAACACAGAGGCCTGTTTTCTCTCCGTTGGTGTTATGGATAATTCCTCACTGATTTTTTGAGGTTGGGCCCCTGAATTATCTCCGTTGAGCATGAGACTTCCTAACTAACTAAAGATGAATCTAAAAGGTAAAACGGCAGATTTTTGGTTAATCTTTAGGGGTATTTATCTCCTAAGG
>CAZWGK010000123.1:0-3118 GCA_964633685.1 uncultured Bdellovibrionales bacterium
GGCAAACCAACAGCCACAGTTAGCTCTGTCGCTCTTGAGATAATAGTGCCTAATATGACCGGTTGGGCGAAAGCCCAACCGGTTGTTTTTATCCCGACAATCTGACCCTCTCTGGTAGGTCGATAGTCGGAGGGTGTGAGGATAAATAACACTTCACAACAAAACAAATTTCGAATCGTTCCTCGCAAGACGAAATCGAAAAGTGTTGCCAGAACCGACCGTGAACGGAACTGGTCAACACCTCGCTAGCTGCTTGTACGGGGTCTTAGGGTAATAGTCTCTTGGGGCGAGAGACTCTGAACCTAAGACCCTTTTTTATTGCTCCTACTCATAATTAACCCGCCTTATCTGGTTAATCGCTCTTTTGGTTGACCATTATCTTTTAATCCAGTACACCGAAACTCTTAAATGAAGAACTAGTGGGAAAATGCCCCGGCTCTTAATCTTGAATATCTTTTAAACTGATCACCTTAAGATAAATCTGAAAGAGGCTTTCTGCATGTTGAGAATAGGTAAATTGACCATCCTTGTAGTTCTTGCATTCTCTCTACAGAGTTTCACCGCGACTTCAGCCAGAGCCGCTGACTTAGAGCTTAGGGCCCCCAAGATAGGTCTGGTTCTAGCTGGTGGTGGAGCCCTCGGATTTGCCCATGTAGGAGTTTTAAAAGTTCTAGAGCGGGAAAGAATCCCGGTCCATTTTGTTACTGGTACAAGTATGGGCGCAATTGTGGGGGCCGCATATGCATCAGGTGTGAACCTTGATGAGATGGAGAAGCTACTTGCAGAGACTAACTGGGATTCTTTGTTTAACGAATCAGCTAGACGCCAGGATATCCCTCTTAGGTATAAAGCGGGGCGGGGACGCGAGATTTATGGGGATGTAAAATTTGGACTGGATAAGGGAAAGTTAGCTATCCCTGGAGGCTTAGTGCAGGGGCAAAATGTCCTACCGCTTTTGCAACGGCTGTATGACTTGACCCCGTCACCCGTAAATTTTGATTCACTTCCAATTCCATTTAGAGCTGTTACTGCTGATATTGAAACAGGGAAGACGGTGATTCCCGATAAAGGAGATTTGGCGACGATTGTTCGCGCCAGTATGTCGGTTCCTGCATTTTTTGCCCCAGTTGATTATGAAGGAACGCTCCTAGTTGATGGTGGAATTGCCAATAATCTTCCGGTGGATGAGGCGCTGAAACGGGGCTGCGATATCTTAATTGTGGTTGAATTATACGCTGATTATAAAAAGAGGGATCAACTTGAATCGCCCTTAGCAGTCACAGGCCAAATTATCTCTCTTCTCTTGGCTCAAAATTCCGCCGCTCAGAGGGCTATGCTGAGACCGAATGATATCCTTATTGAGCCTGATTTGGCTGGATTTAGCTCGACTGACTTTGCAAAAGGATCAGAGATTATGGAGAAGGGGCAGTTTGCGGCAGAGGAATTAGTAAAAAAACTAAAAAGACTTAGCGTGACCAAGCCTGCATATCAAAAGTTCCAAGCTAAAAGAGTTCCTCTGTTAAATAAAAATCCCGCCACTATAACCTACGTAAAATTGGATAATTCATCACATCTTCCAGACGAAATGGTGTTAAGTAAATTTAAAATAAAAGAAGGGGATACTTTTGACAGAATTCGCGTCGAGCGTGGCATAAAGAGACTTTATAATTCTGGAAGATTCTCCTCGGTATCTTATTCTGTTGAGGAGACAGACTCAGGCAAAGGAATAACCTTAAAAACTCAGCATAAAAAATGGATGAATGAGTACTTTCGATTTGGCGCATCAGTAGAAGATGATTTCAGTGGTGATGATTCTATTAGAGTCGGTATTGCTTATCGCAAAACCGATATTAATGAGTGGGGCTCTTATTGGGAGGTCAATGGAGAGATTGGACAATCTCCTACAATATACTCAGAGTTCTATCAGCCGCTTGATCTTAATTCAGATTACTTTGTCGCCCCAACTCTATCTTATGGGCGACAGGGTATTATTCTCCGAGATGGTAAAAAGAAGATTGCTAGTTATCACCGTCGTACCGGAAATCTTGGTTTAGGAGTCGGAAAACAAATAGGAGTAAGTTCAGAAGCTCGAATTAGTTTCTTTCGGGGTTTTGGAGAGGTGGAGAGAGATATTGGAGATGGCGATTTGCCTGAGTTTAGTTACGATACAGCCGATATTTATGCGACGATTGAAAGAGATTCGCTCGATACTCCCGATTTCCCGAAGAGCGGTGTTAACACAGGGCTGACTTTTGTGTCATCCACCAAGGCTCTGGGTGCAAGTGATAATTATGAGCAGTTGCGGGGTAGACTACTTATCCCTTACACCTTCGACCGTAATACTTTGATGTTTTATGGGGATTTTGGAACCTCATTTTCTGAATTACCAGAGGAGAGGGCATTTGCATTAGGTGGGTTCTTGGATATTTCAGGGTACGCTCCAAGTAGCTTGATAGCTGCTGACTACGGCGTAGCTCGAGCTCTCTATTATCGAAGATTCTCGGAACTTGATAATCCATTCTTCGCTTTAGAATTTTTTGCTGGTGGATCTTTAGAATACTCGATTCTTAATAATGATATTGAAGGTATACAAGATAAGGAGTTGGTCTCTGGCTCAATTTTCTTAGGGGCAGATACCCCAATTATTCCTCTTTATTTAGGTTTTGGAATTGCAGAGGGCAGTGAAGCGAGTATTTACTTAAGCTTGGGAAGGATAAGCACTAGAAGGTGAGCGGAATTGAGAACAGCCACTGAGACTTAGCTCAGTGGCTGATTGAAGAGAGATTATAAATTGAGCTTTAATCCAGAGATTATTGCTAAGTCATTCTTCTCTTTTCCTTCCGCTGGATTGTTATTGTAAGCATCTTTGATTGATACCACGAGGCTTACCAGTTCAGTTACTGTTGTTTCGATACCAATCTCAGCGTTTAAAAGATAGGCACTAGAGTCAGATATATCGAATAGATACTCTGCAGTTTGGAATAACTTCGCTGTGTCGCTGATTTTCCAGTCTAATCGGTTTGCGATTCTAGGAGCAAGATAACTATCAGATTCGCCACCTAACTCTTCAAATACATAAGATGGACCGCCCTCTACGCTGAGCTTTAAATCATCTTCT